>CANCGU010000219.1 GCA_947377705.1 Comamonadaceae bacterium | reverse complement strand
GCTAAGAGCCAGCGCAAGCTGCGCGATGCCAGGTTGCGCAGTTTGAGGGTCCAAACAAAAGCAGCGAGCATCAGCAAGCCGCCGAGTGCAAACATGGCGGTGTCTAAGTTGGTTTGCTGGCCCAGCACCCACAGCAGCCACACCACGGTTGCCAGCATGGGGAAGGCCAGCAGCTGGCGCAGCGTCACCATCCAAGGGCCTGGATGTGGCAGCAGGCGCGCCACGGCGGGGACAAAGCTGGCAAGTAAATAAGGCGCGGCCAGGCCAAGACCCATGGCCACAAAAATAGCCAGCGCTTGCCAAGTGGGTAAGGTCATGGCCAAGCCGAGCGAGGCGCCCATAAAGGGGGCGGTGCAAGGGGACGCCACGGCCACCGCCAGCACGCCCGACAGCAGGGCGTCTACCACGGGGTGTTTGTATTGAAAGCTTGCCAAGCGTGAGGGCAACATTTGGCCCAATTCAAACAGGCCAAACAGATTCAGAGCGATCAGCATGAAGAACGCGGCCAGCACGCTGACCACCCAAGGTGATTGCAGCTGAAAGCCCCAGCCGAGTTGCTCGCCTGCCGCACGCAAGGCCAGCACACCAGCGCCCAGCGTTACAAAACTCAGCACCACACCTGTGGTGTAGGCCACGCCTGCGATGCGGTGCGCCCGGTGTTGGCGGCTGTGCTGCGCAAAGCCCAGCAGTTTGATGGCCAGCACGGGCAACACGCAGGGCATGAGGTTCAGGATCAGGCCGCCGATGAACGCGCCTATCAGCGCCAAGGCAAAGCCAAGCAGACCTTCAGCGCCGAGTCCTTCCTCGGCGGTGCTGGGCAGATTGGTCTTGGCGGGCGTCGGTGCCGGTATGTCTGACACCGCAGGCCATGGCTGCTTAATGGGTGCAGACAGCGCAAAGCCTTGGCGTTCGGCACCTTGGCCTGCGGTGAGTAAAAAGCCAAACTGCCGAGGTTCGGACATGCGCATGTGGCTGAGCGGGAGTTTGACGGTCCAGACATCGCCCTGCCATGACTGGGTGGCTGCCGCGTGTTGTTCGGCCGCCGAGTCGACCAACTCGGGGGCCTCTGGAAACACGCTCAGTGCCTGACCTTGGCGTGCTTCGGGCAAGCCGCTGACTTGCAGCACCAAGTGTTGCGCCTCAAAGCGGCTGGTGGCTTGGAGGAGGGGCGGCGTTGTGGGCTGCTCAGCTAGGACGGCGTCAAAGGCAGCCGCATGTGGCACGAAGCTGCTGTTGACGGGAATGCGCAAGACAAAGTCACCTTCTTGTGGAATGCATTCCAGCCGGCAGACCAGCCAGTTGGCATGGAGCTGAATTTCCAACGTTTGTGCCGAGTTGGGTTTGAATTGCTGGGACACCGTGAGCGGTACGGCCAAGAGCACGATTTTTTCAAAACCGTAGTTGGTCAAGTGGCCGGCTTTGAGTTTGTGCGGCAACGGCCATAGGAGCGGGCCTGCTGCAATGTGGGCAGGCAAGTTGAGTTCCACTTGCGTGGGTAAGCCTGAATCACCGGGGTTGCGCCAGTAGGTGTGCCATTCCGGTTGGTGTGAAAGCTTGAGGCCCACCCACAGCGGCTGGCCCGCTTGCACGCCTTGAGGCGCGTGGGCCACCAGCTCGGCGCGTAATTGAGGGGTGGTGACAACAGCACCCGCTTGAGCGAGGGCTTGATGAGAAGTAGCCATGGCCCACGCAGCCAAGAGCAGCATGACCCATGTTTTTGTCAGCAGGGCGGCGGTGTGCACACGGGGGCGATGGGCACCTAAGAGGCGAGAGACAAAATTGAGCATGCGTCAGATGTTACCTATCCACACGAGGAAAGTAAGATGGGGTTTATGACGGCGCATACCAGCACACACACACATCAAGCTTTGGCGTCACACCGTTGGGCGGCGCTTAACACCCGTGACTTCGCAGCCCTTGACCCTGCCCACACCGTGGCGGTGTTGCCTTTGGGCGCAACCGAGCAGCACGGCCCGCACCTGCCGCTGTCGGTGGACACGGTTTTAGTGGATGGGGTGGTGAATGCCGCGCTGACGCATTTGACGGCCACAGACCCCGTGCTGGTGCTGCCCACGCAAACCGTGGGTTTGAGCACCGAGCACACCGCTTTTGCCGGCACCTTGCATTTGTCGCCACAAACTTTGATTCAAGTGTGGTGTGACCTTGGCGCGTCGGTGGCGCGGGCGGGCGTGAAAAAGCTGCTCATGTTCAACGCCCATGGGGGCAATGTGGGGTTGATGGATGTGGTGGCGCGCGAGCTGCGTGCCCAGCACGGATTGATTGTTTACAGCAGCAGCTGGTACAACTTGCCACTAGACCCTGCTGTGATGGGCCAGTTCTCGGCCGACGAGCACCGCTTTGGCATTCATGCGGGCGATCTTGAAACTTCGATGATGCTGGCGCTTTCCCCTGACCATGTGAATATGGCGGAGGCCCAAAATTTTGCGTCCACATCGCAAGACCGTGCCAAGCACTATGCGGTGCTGGGCAATGGCAAAAGTGCCAAACTGGGCTGGCACATGCAAGACTACAACGCACAAGGCGCCGCTGGTAATGCGGCTGTCGCAAGCGCCGCCAAAGGCGAAGCGTTGGTGCAAAGTGCGGGTGAGCAGCTGGCGCGGTTGCTCAAAGAGTTGGTGGCACTGCCACTGAGTACGGTGCGCGTTTAGGCCCTCAGGCGAAAGTGAACCAGTCTTTGTAGGCCGGGGTTTCGAGGTGCGGCAGGTGGTTGAAGCTGATGAGGCTGTGACGTTTGGGATTGAAGCTGAACTCGCTCACCGCGCTGTTGCGAAGGCGCATGTTGAGCTCAATGCTGCTCTCTGGGCTGACCCGCAGCACCTGTGCCACGGCCGTCGCGATGGGGCCGCCGCTGGATACCAAAAGGACAGACCCCTCGTGTTGCTGACGAATGTGGTCTAGCGCTGAGGTCACGCCTTGTACAAACTCTACGTAGCTGGGCATGCCTTTGGGGCTGACCACACCGGCCATCCATTGCGTGAGGCTGTCGCGCAGCAGCCGGAAGTGTTGTTTGTAGCCCTCGGGCGTGGTGGGGCGCACTAGCTCGCCGCTGTGAATGGTGCGAATGAGGGCTGAGCTGTCGTATTCGTTGAGGCCTGGCCATACCAGGGCTTTGTGCTGTGTGCCCATGCCTTGCTGGATGCCGGCCAAGGTTTGTGCATGTCGTGTGAGTGAACCGGTGATGACCGCCTCAAATGTGAGGCTTTGGCTGCGCCAGTGCTCGCCTAAACGTTGGCTTTGTTGCTGGCCTAGGGGGCTGAGTTGGTCGTAGTCGTCAGCGCCCAAAGAGGCTTGCCCGTGTCGCACTAAGTAGAGTTGTCCCATGGCTGTAAGGTGTGTTGTTTGGATTCGGTTAAATGGGCTTGAATGCGGATTGCACCATCCACACCACGGTGCCAAGCAGTGCCAAGGCCATGCCCCGGTTGAACCATTGCAATCGTCGAGCCGTGTCGTTGGGGCCGCGCAGCCAGTGGCGCAAGCTGGCGCCGATCCAGGCGTAGGTCAAGTTGCTGGTGAGGCCGAAAAACATGAAGATGGGCAGTGCTTCAAATAAGCGCTCTAGCGTGTTGTCATGCCCAATGACCCAGCCGCTCACCACAGACAGGGCCAAGAACCATGCTTTGATGTTGATGAACTGGAGCACAACACCTTGTTTGAAGCCCACAACGGGGCCTTGTGCAGCCTCGCTCAAGCGCTGCGTGTTGGCTAACTTCCATGCCAGCCAGGTCAAATACAAGACGCCTGCGAGCAAAAGGCCCCATCGCAGAGGCGGAAAGCCCAGCACCATGACGCCTAGCCCTGCGGCGTTGAGTGCCAGCAAGATGCCCCAGCCGACAGGGACGGCGCAGACAAAGGGCAAGGCACGTCGCAAGCCAAAGTTGGCTGCGATCGTGGCTGACAAGGCGGTGTTGGGGCCGGGGGTAAAGGTGCCCACGGTGGCGAGGGCAATTAAGGCAAAGAGTTCAGCGCTGCTCATGCGGGCGAGGATAGTTGCTCCCAGCGTTCAAGGGCTGTCATCAGTGCGTCTTCAATTTCGGTGTCGCGCTTGTGAATTTGAGCGATTTTGGCGGGGTCGCTGGCGTACAGGCTGTTGTCGCTGAGGGCCGCTTGGGTTTCTTTTTGTTCCGCTTCGAGCGATGCAATGAGGGCCGGCAATGCTTCTAGCTCGCGTTGCTCTTTGTAGCTGAGCTTGCGGGTTTTCACAGCGGGCGCTGCAGGCTTTGGTGCTTCTGCTGCCGCTGCTTTCGCGACGACGGGCGCGGAAACTTTGGTTTGAGGGGCGAGGCTGCGGGCGCGCTCTGACTGGATGAGCCAATCTTGTACGCCGCCTTCGTATTCGCGCCAGAAGCCAGGGTTGTCGTCGGTGGCTTCAAACACCAAGGTGCTGGTGGCGACGTTGTCGAGGAAGGTGCGGTCATGGCTGACGATGAACACGGTGCCGTTGTAGTTTTGTAGCAACTCTTCCAGCAGTTCCAAGGTGTCGATGTCTAAGTCGTTGGTGGGTTCGTCAAGCAC
>CANCGU010000218.1 GCA_947377705.1 Comamonadaceae bacterium | reverse complement strand
GGGCGGTGTGTTTTGCTCCTCGTCTGCTACGCATCCGAATGTCGCTGCAACACACCGCCCCAGCCCGCCCCTTCACTGACCACATGGGCCTCGCTGCTACGCAGCATTGGTCCATGCACATCATGCGTTTCTGTGATCGCAGCGCCCTTGCGTGTGCAGCGGTAGATTGGAGTGGCATGTTGCAGCGACATTCGGATGCGCAGCAGACGAGGAGCAAAACATGCTGCCCCAAGCTGCCGCTGCACACGCAATCGCGCAACCCCCGCAAAGAGCAACAAAGTTACTTCGATGTCGGCATCACGAACTCTGCGCCTTTGCCAATGCTCTCAGGCCAGCGTTGCATGACGCTCTTTTGCTTGGTATAGAAACGCACACCTTCTTCGCCGTAGGCGTGCATGTCGCCAAACAAGCTCTTCTTCCAGCCACCAAAACCGTGCCACGCCATAGGCACAGGAATTGGCACGTTGATGCCCACCATGCCCACTTGGATGTGGCGTGCAAATTCGCGGGCCACGTTCCCGTCGCGGGTGAAGCAGCTCACACCGTTGCCAAACTCGTGGGCGTTGATGAGGTCCACGGCTTGTGCCAAGTCGGCCACGCGCACGCAGCTCAGCACGGGGCCGAAGATTTCTTCTTTGTAGATGCGCATGTCGGGGGTGACGTTGTCAAACAAGGTGCCACCCATCCAGAAGCCGTTTTTACAACCATCGCCAGCAGATGCGCCGTCAAAGTTGCGGCCGTCCACCAACAAGCGTGCGCCTTCTTTCACGCCTTGTTCGATGTAGCCGGTGATGCGTTTGTGCGCAATGTCGGTCACGATCGGGCCCATTTCTGCGGCGAGGTTCTCGCCGTTGAGGACCTTCAAGGCTTTGGTGCGTTCAATCAGTTTGGGCATGAGGCGCTCGGCCACATCGCCCACCAACACGGCCACGCTGATGGCCATGCAGCGCTCGCCAGCAGAGCCGTAGGCGGCGCCAATCAAGGCGTCTACCGCTTGGTCAATGTCGGCGTCGGGCATGACGACCATGTGGTTCTTCGCGCCGCCCAATGCTTGCACGCGTTTGCCGTGGTGGGCGCCGGTCTCGTAGATGTAGTTGGCAATGGGGGTAGAGCCCACAAAGCTCACCGCTTTCACGTCGGGGTGAACCAGCAAAGCGTCGACTGCTTCTTTGTCACCTTGCACCACGTTGAACACGCCGTCAGGCAAGCCTGCTTGCTTGAGTAAGTCGGCCATAAAGAGCGCGGGGGTAGGGTCAATCGGGCTGGGCTTCAACACAAAGGTGTTGCCAGCGGCAATGGCAACGGGGAACATCCAGGCGGGCACCATGACGGGGAAGTTGAAAGGCGTGATGCCTGCCACCACGCCGAGGGGCTGGCGCATGGTCCAGTTGTCGATGCCGGTGGACACTTGTTCGGTGAAATCGCCCTTGAGCAACTGGGGAATGCCGGTGGCGAACTCAACAATGTCAATGCCACGGCTCACTTCGCCTTGGGCATCGGTGAACACCTTGCCGTGTTCAGCCGTGATCATGTGGGCCAGTTTGTCTTTGTTGGCGTTGAGCAATTCCAAGAACTTGAACATCACGCGGGCACGACGCAGGGGAGGTGTGTCGGCCCAAGCAGGAAATGCTTTTTGCGCGGCGGCGACGGCGGCATGGACATCGGCCACATTGGCCAAACGCACGTTGCCTGTGACGGCGCCGGTGGCGGGGTTGTACACCGGCTGTGTGCGTGTGCTGCTGCCACTTGCCACGGCGCCGTTGATGTAGTGCGCAATGTGAGTTTGTGTCATGGTGTGTCTCGTTGTGTAGAAAAGATGACGCAGTGTAGGCAGGGCGTGTGCATCAAACAAGCGCCCAGGTCTGAATTGATTGTTCAAAATAGTGAACAATCAACCTATGAACGATCAAAAAATCAGCGAACTCTGGCATCACCTGCATTGGCTGAGTGTGCTGGCGCAACAGGGCAGCTACACCGCTGCCGCCGCGCGACTAGGTGTGAGCAAAGCGGCCATGAGCCAACGCATCGCCGAACTCGAACGTGCAGCGCGCGTGCCATTGGTGCAACGCACCACGCGCAGCGTGCGCTTGACCGAGGCGGGTCAGCGGCTGGTGGACGACACCCGCGCGTCGTTTGAGCAAATTGAGCACAGCTTTGCCCAAGTGCGTGACTTGGCAGGTGTGCCAAGCGGCTTGCTGCGCGTCACCGCGCCTGTGGCGTTTGCGCGCCAACAGCTGGCGCCGCGTTTGGCGGACTTTTTGCGCGAGTACCCAGATGTACGCATAGAGCTCGATATGGCAGACCGTCTTAGCAGCTTGGCCACCGAAGGTTTTGACTTAGCCATTCGACACACGGCTCGACCGCCCGACACGCATGTGGCGTGGACTTTGTGCCACACGCACTCCGTGCTGGTCGCTAGCAAAACCTATTTACGCCGCGCGGGCACGCCGCAAACACCGGCTGATTTGCAAGCGCACAACTGTTTGCATTACCTGCGCGCGCAAGACACACCGACTTGGACCCTGGCGCGGGTGCTGTCCAAAGCGAAAGAAAAGTCCAATGACGAACGCATCACCGTGCCGGTGACGGGACAACTCGCGGCGAACAACAGCGAGGCGTTGCGTGAAGCGGCATTGACGGGGCTGGGCATTGCGTTGCTGCCGGACTTCAGCGCGCAAGCCTCATTGCAACAAGGCAAGTTGGTGCAAGTGTTGCCAGATTGGAAGCCGGTTGGCGCTTTTGCTGAACAGTTGTATGCCATCCGTCCGTATTCGCCGCATGTACCGCGCGCGGTGACGGCGTTTGTGGACTATTTGCGCAGGGTCTTGGCGGGAGGGTTTGCGGCTTAACGCCCGCCAGAGATCTCCATCAGGCTCATCGTGGTGTAGCTGGATGCATCGCTCAGCAGCCACACAATGGCTTGCGCTACTTCTTCTGAAGTGCCGCCGCGTTGCATGGGCACTAAGTGCGCTAAGTCGCGCACGCGGTTAGGCAAGCCGCCGGACGCATGGATGTCGGTGTCAATCAGGCCCGGACGCACGGCGTTGACGCGAATGCCTTCAACCGCCACTTCTTTGGCTAAACCGATGGTGAAGGCATCGATGGCGCTTTTGGCCGCAGCGTAATCCACGTATTGGCCGGGTGCGCCCAAGCGTGCGGCAGCGCTGGACACGTTGACAATGCTGCCGCCCGAGCCGCCATGCGCCGTGCTCATTCGGCGCACAGCCTCACGCGCGCAGGCGAACGAACCCAAGACGTTGATGCGCATCATGCGCTCCCAGCGCGCCCAGCTTTGGGCCTCGACTTTGGCCGTCACGTCCACCACCCCTGCGTTGTTGACGAGGCCAGAAATACGGCCCAGCTTGGCATCGACTTCCTTAAACATGCGCAAGATGTCCGCTTCGTCGCCCACATCGGCTTGTACGGCGATGGCCGTACCGCCTGCGGCTTGAATTTGTTGGACCACACGGCCGGCGGCTTGCGCATTGCTGGCGTAATTCACGGCCACCGCCCAGCCTTGTTGCGCCGCCAAAACGGCGGTGGCGGCGCCGATGCCGCGACTGGCGCCAGTGATCAAAAGTACGGGCTTCATCTTTCTCTCCTCAATCCGGTTGAGCAAACTTAATCGGCCGCACGATAGCACCAAGTGATTGAAAACCCAGTAAGCTGTTTGACATCCATTTTCAAAAATTTTGAGGAGATCTTGTAATGACGGTTAATTTGACTTCTGCTGACGGCTTTGTTTTCCCTGCCTATGTGGCGCAACCCAAGGGCACGCCCAAAGGGGCGGTGGTGGTGGTGCAAGAAATCTTTGGTGTCAACGCGCACATTCGCGAAGTGGCCGATGGCTATGCGGCACAAGGCTATTTGGCAGTGGCGCCTGCGACCTTTCACCGAGCCAAACATGGTGTGGAGCTGGGTTACACGCCCGATGACATGCAAGCAGGCATGGCACTTAAAACCGCGGTTGAGGCTTTGCCCGCACCTGGCGCGATGGCTGACATTCAGGCGGCCGTGGACTATGCAGCCAAGACCAGTGGCGGCAAAGTGGGCATTGTGGGGTATTGCTGGGGCGGGTTGTTGGCGTGGCGTGCTGCCGCACTGGTGAAAGGCCTCAGTGCTGCAGTGCCGTATTACGGTGGTGGTTCAACGACGGACGAAGAAATTGCACGCCATCCCAATTGCCCTGTGTTAGCGCATTACGCCGAAGAAGACCATTGGATTCCGCTTGACACGGTGGAAAAGTTCAAACACGCGCACCCAGAGGTGGAGGTGCATTTGTACCCCGCCAACCACGGCTTTAATTGCGACCACCGTGGTGCTTACCAAGAGGCGTCAGCCAAGTTGGCGTTGGTGAGGACCTTGGCTTTCTTTGGTAAACATTTGGGCTAACTCACGTAGCCAACACGCCTCAAGCTAAACCGTGCAATTTCTTGGCGGCGTCGATGGCGAAATAGGTCAGCACGCCATCTGCGCCCGCGCGTTTGAAGGCGAGCAAGCTTTCCATCATCACGGCGTCGTGGTCGAGCCAGCCGTTTTGTGCGGCTGCTTTAAGCATGGCGTACTCACCCGAGACTTGAT
>CANCGU010000217.1 GCA_947377705.1 Comamonadaceae bacterium | reverse complement strand
CGAGGCAAAGACGCCCACGGGCAGCAGCCACACGGCGTGTTGCCAATGCCATTCAGAAATACCGGCAAATCCCATGCCGATCAGTCCTGCCACGGTGGTGCCAATGGCAAAGTAAAACACGGTGCGCGTCTCGGGCTCGCCGATACGGCTCAAGGCCATGACTTGTATATAGGCAAAAGCCGCTGCAAAGCCCGACATCAAACCAATCAGACCGGCAAAGATTTGATTTTGTTCGACGGTGGGGCGCAACATCATCACCACACCGGCAAAACCTGCCATCACACTCAAAGCCAGTGGACCTTGTGACCACGGGCTTTTGTCTTCTTGCGGTTTCCAGTTGATCAATGCCCCACCGACTAAGAAAGCCGCAATCCACACGCTGCTCATGTAATTAAGTGTCATGGCGGTGGCGAGCGGGAGTTTGGCAATGGCGTAAAACCATGCGCTCAGTGAGAGCACCCCAATGATCGAACGCCACAGGTGCATGCTTGGGTATTGCGTGCGTAGCGATATTTTTTGCTGTTTGGCGATGATGGCTAAGAACGCTAACCCCACAACGCCACGGTAGAACACCAGCTCTGCGTAGTTGAAGTGTTCAGCCCCAAACTTGACGCAAACCCCCATGGTGGCAAAAAAGGCGGCACCCAGCAGCATCCACAAGGCTTGCATCAGGCTTTAAATGTTGGTGAAGTTGAGTTTGCCGCGGTACCACTCGTGGAAATGCTGCATGCCGTCTTCCATAGGGCTTTGGTAAGGGCCGACTTCGTTGTCACCGCGTTGCATCAGGGCTTTGCGGCCAGCGTCCATGCGTTCGGCAATTTCGTCGTCCTCGATGCACGTTTCCATGTAGGCGGCCTGTTGCGCGTCAACGAATTCACGTTCGAAGGCAACGATTTCTTCTGGGTAATAGAACTCCACCATGTTCAGCGTCTTGGTGGGGCTGATGGGGTGCAGCGTGGAAACAGTCAGCACATGTGGGTACCACTCGACCATGATGTGTGGGTAGTACGTGAGCCAAATGGCACCGCGCTCTGGGAGCTCACCGTTGCGGTATTTCAGCAACATGTCGTGCCAGGTTTGGTAGGTGGGGGAGCCAGGTTTACCAAAGCCTTTTGAGACGCCCACGGTTTGTACCGAGTAGTTGTCTTTGAATTCCCAGTTCAGGTCATCACAGGTGACGAACTGACCCAAGCCTGGGTGGAAGGGTCCGACGTGGTAGTCCTCAAGGTAAACCTCGATGAAGGTTTTCCAGTTGTAGTTGCACGTATGCAGCTCCACGCGGTCAAGGGCAAAGCCTGTGAAATCTAAGGCTGCACGAGGGCCCATATTGGCCAAGTCGGCCTCAATGTCCAAACCGTTGTCCTCAAACAGCAGCCCATTCCATTCGCGCAGTGGGTAGTTGTTGAGGTTCAAGCACGGGTCGTGCGAGAAGTGAGGTGCGCCTAGCAGCTCACCTGAGGGGGCGTAGGTCCAGCGGTGCAAAGGGCACACAATATTGCCGCCTGCCGAGCCTGGGGCTTGGTTGTGTAAAGAGCCGCGGCCCTTGAGCATCACTGCTTGACGGTGACGACACACATTGGAGACCAGCTCCACGCCTTTGGCCGAGCGCACGAGCGCGCGCCCTTCGCCTTCGTGCGGTAAAGCGTAGTAGTCGCCCACATTGGGCACGGCAAGCTGATGGCCCACATAACGGGGCCCGAGCTGAAAGATGGTCTCCAGTTCGCGCTGAAAAAGCGCCTCATCAAAGTAACTGGTAACTGGTAGTTGGGCTTGCGCCTGCTGCAGTTGAAGACTTAAATCAGACATGGGTGACCTGACCTAAAGACTCCCCACAGGGAGATATGTGAAAAAATAAATCGGCCCGAAGGTCGATTGAAGGATGCCCATTGTACCCAAGGGGGCAAACTGTCTTGCGCATGCGGCCTAAAATAGCAAGCTATTTGACCCACCTCAACACTGGATTGCGCACATATGCCCAAAGCTAAAACTCTTCAAAACGCCCCAGACAACGCGTCCGTTAGCTATGAGGCTGCTTTGAAAGAGTTGGAGAGCTTGGTCGCGCAAATGGAATCGGGTCAGTTGCCTCTGGCCGACTTGCTGTCGGGCTACCAACGTGGTGCCGAACTTTTGGGTTACTGCCGCGCTCAGTTGGATGCGGTGGAGCAACAAATCAAAGTGCTCGACAACGGTGCGTTGAAATCATGGACCCCGACGTGAGCGTATCTATGACCCCTAGCGAACTCGACCAATGGAGCAACCAGTGGCTGGCCACTGTGGAAGACGCGTTGTCGCGCTGGATCAGTCCACAGGCTCCTGCAGGCTTGGGCGAGGCCATGCGCTATGCCGTGTTAGATGGCGGTAAACGTTTGCGCCCATTGCTGGTGCTGGCCGCGCGTGAGGCTGTTGCTTACAGCGCGAAAGATGCGGCGTTCGACGAAGCTGCTTTGCGTGCTGCCTGTGCGGTGGAATTGATTCATGCCTACTCGCTGGTGCACGACGACATGCCCTGCATGGACAACGACGTGCTGCGTCGTGGCAAGCCCACGGTTCATGTGCAGTTTGGTGAAGCTCAGGCTTTGTTGGCGGGTGATGCTTTGCAGGCCTTGGCCTTTGAGTTCCTCACGCCAGAGTCATCGGCTATTCCTGACGCTGTGCAAGCGCGTTTGTGCCGCCTGCTCGCGACTTCAGCAGGCCATGCCGGCATGGCCGGTGGCCAAGCGATTGACCTCGCCAGCGTGGGTGTGGCATTGACCGAAGACCAATTGCGCCAAATGCACCGCCTGAAAACCGGTGCTTTGTTAGAAGGCAGCGTGATGATGGGTGCCGCTTGCGGAGAGACCACGCCACAAGCTTTGAGCGGTTTGAAGCGCTATGGTCAAGCCTTGGGTTTGGCCTTTCAGGTGGTGGACGATATTTTGGATGTCATCGCCGATTCAGCCACGCTTGGTAAAACCGCGGGCAAAGATGCGGCGAACGACAAACCCACCTATGTGTCGTTGTTGGGTTTGGACGAGGCCAAGTCTTACGCGCAGTCGTTGTTGCGCGAGGCGCTCGATGCCTTGCACAGCACAGGCTTGACGCACACCCACACGCTGGCCGCGCTGGCCGAGCGCGTGGTGAACCGGAAAACTTGAACATGCCTAATTTGCTGCAAACCATCAATTCGCCCGCTGACCTGCGGGCCGTGCCGCGCCATCAGTTGCCTGCGCTGGCCGATGAGTTGCGTTCGTACCTGATTCAAAGCGTGGCCAAAACGGGCGGTCACCTCAGCTCCAACTTGGGGACGGTGGAGCTCACAGTGGCATTGCACTATGTGTTCAACACGCCGCATGACCGCATCGTCTGGGACGTGGGCCACCAAACTTACCCACACAAAATTTTGACGGGCCGCCGTGACCAAATGGACACGCTGCGCCAACGCCACGGCCTGAGCGGTTTCCCCCGCCGTGATGAAAGCGAGTACGACGCCTTTGGCACCGCCCACTCGTCGACCAGCATTTCAGCCGCCTTGGGCATGGCCATTGCCGCCCAGCAAAAGGGGGAGCAACGTCACGCCATTGCCGTGATTGGCGATGGCGCGATGACCGCGGGGATGGCCTTTGAAGCCTTGAACAACGGTGGCGTGTCCACCTCCAAGTTGCTCGTCATCTTGAACGACAACGACATGTCCATCAGCCCGCCTGTGGGTGCGCTCAATCGCTATTTGGCGCAGTTGATGAGTGGCAAGTTTTATGCGGCGGCCAAAGAGGTGGGCAAACAAGTGCTCAAAGGTGCGCCGCCTTTGTTCGAGTTGGCCAAACGTTTTGAAGAACACGCCAAAGGCATGGTGGTCCCTGCCACCTTGTTTGAAAAATTTGGCTTCAACTACATCGGCCCGATTGATGGACACGACCTTGAGTCGCTGATCCCGACCCTGGAAAATATCAAGCATTTGGAAGGCCCACAGTTTCTGCATGTGGTGACCAAAAAAGGCCAAGGCTACAAACTGGCCGAGGCTGACCCCGTGGCCTACCACGGGCCGGGCAAGTTTGACCCTGCTGTGGGTTTGGTGCCGAGTACGGGTGTGGCTAAAACCACGTTCACCCAAGTGTTTGGTCAGTGGTTGTGTGACATGGCCGAGCACGATCCGCTGTTGGTCGGTATCACGCCCGCCATGCGCGAAGGCTCGGGCATGGTGGCGTTTCACAAGCGTTTTCCCGAGCGCTACCACGACGTGGGGATTGCCGAGCAACACGCCATCACGTTTGCTGCTGGTTTGGCCTGCGAGGGCGTCAAGCCCGTCGTGGCGATTTACTCCACCTTCTTGCAGCGTGCGTATGACCAAGTGATTCACGATGTGGCGCTGCAAAAGCTGCCCATGGTGCTGGCGCTAGACCGCGCAGGCATTGTGGGTGCCGATGGCGCTACGCACGCAGGTTTATACGACATCCCATTCATGCGCTGCATTCCCAATGTCAGTGTGGCTTGCCCTGCCGATGAAAACGAATGCCGCCAGCTGTTGACCACGGCTTACCAACAAGACCACTGCGTGGCCGTGCGTTACCCACGCGGTGCAGGTGTGGGCGTGCCAGTGCAGCCCGG
>CANCGU010000216.1 GCA_947377705.1 Comamonadaceae bacterium | reverse complement strand
ACAGCCATTCATACCGCACCGTCCTATTGAACCGTTCAACATAAGCGTTTTGCTGCGGGTTCCCAGGCTGAATATATTCAAGCCTGATCCCCATCCCTTGCGCCCATGCCTGCATCGCGGCACTGATGTATTCGGGCCCGTTGTCACAAGATGCAACTGGCCACTCGAGTGATCGCATGATTCGCCAAGTCTATGACCGCCGCGCTGTCAAAAAGGCCAAGCCTGTTCAGTGATTACACACTGAAATGTAAAATCAACCTCTATTAATTGACCGTTAAACGGATAACAGTTAAAATTTCAACATGGCAATTCAATCTTTCGCATGCGCAGACACTCAAGCGCTCTTCACCACAGGACGTTGCCCACGTTTTGCAAACATCAAGAAAGTTGCGGAACGAAAGCTGGCTCAATTAGATGCAGCCCCTTCGTTGATGTTTATGAAAGCACCTCCTGGCAACGACTTGAAAGAGTACAGCGGGTCTTGGCATGTGCGAATTAACGGCCAATGGCGTTTAACTTTCAAATGGGGACCAAGCGGACCGTTTGATGTTGTGATTGAAGACCCGCATTGACGCAATTTTTCGAAGGAACCACCATCATGTTTAAAAATGGAATGCGCCCTATTCACCCCGGCGAAATCTTGCTTGAGGACTACATCAAGCCTATGGGCATCAGTGTCCGTGCGTTGTCAATTGCCTTACATGTCCCTTATTCGCGTTTGCGTGAAATTGTGGATGGCAATCGTGGCGTGTCTGCTGATACCGCTTTACGTCTTGAACGGTATTTTGGTAGCGATGCTCAAGGCTGGCTCGCTTTGCAGGCATCTTACGATTTGCGTATAGCTGAGAAGCAAAGTGCAAAGATCATTACACGTGAAATTTCGCCATTTGCCATGGCTGCAGCTTGAATGTTCCAGCTTATGAATACAGCTTTTATATGTGTTGTATTCCAAAGTTTGGAATAAGAAGCCGCAAAAACCAAAAAGGGTTATAAGCCGAAGCTTATAACCCTTTGATTTCATTACGAAATTTTGGCGGAGTGGACGTCCCCCAACAAGATGCACAACTCGGCACAATGAAGCACATTTTTTCCTTTATGAATCAATACTTTAGCCAGCTTAGCCACCAGCTACTTGCCTGGAATGCTTGGTGCTGACGGTAATTTGTACGGCGCACCGATCGCGACAGCTGGTGGCGAGCGTGCAACCCTGAACGCAGGCATTCTTCAAAATTCCCGCTGCGTTGCGGCTGGTTCTGTGATCATCACACGCCCCGACCCAAGCAAAGCCCGCGCAATCGGACTTCGTGATCCTGGCGTGGCATTTGAACGCATTGCCAAATTCTTCAGCACGATCGAAGGTGCTCCATTCACAACGACAGACGACGACAGCGATGTGCAGGCGTCTGATCTTCCAATCAGTCGCGCCACCATTGATTGGTCAACCAGTATTCAGAAAAGTGTTCGCTTTGAAATTCCCCGTTCATTGCAGCGCCTTATTGGTCACGACCAAATCGTCGATGAAGTCCTGGTGGCATTCGTCCTGGGTCTCGCCCGCGCTTCTGATGCCGTTTTGCTGGCAGCGATTGAAGCAACAAACCCCGCCACGTTCACGGCTAGCGCTGTTGCTGCAAAAGGCTTGCGCATTGATGAACTGCGCGGCTTGGTAGGCACTGAAGGTGCTGGCGCTGGGTGGCGTGGCGATGGTGCATTCGCTGTGGCTGGTGGCATCGTTGCCGACACAACTGCCGACACCGCCGGCACAGTGATTGGCAGCTTTGGCCGGGCTGGTGTTGCCATTCACGAATCGATCGATCTGATCGTCGAACGCCGCAACACAAAAGGCGATCTGGTGCTAACAGCACACGCCAACATGATCCCCTTGCTGCCTAACCCTTCAGTTTTCTGGACGATCTGATCATGTTTTTAAACCTGGTTCGTTCAATCACGCGCGGCAAGTCCGCGCTACCCGATGAAGTGTCGGCCGTCATTGAAGCGGCCCACATAGTTGAACGTGAAGGCGATCCCGAAACGGGGCCACGCCTTGCAATTTCCATGGGTGGCCCCATTCGTGGAATGTTCATTTTCAGCCGTGCCGAAGCCGATAAACGCATTCGTGCGCGTTGGCCATGGCTGTCTGATGCCCAAGTCAAACGTGGCGTGTCTTACCTTGAAGCGCGCGTGCGCCTAGCGACACAACCAAACAAGCCTGTCAATCGAAAAAATTGGGTCACAAATTATTAGCAGGACACAGACAGATAGTTTTCCTCGGTGACCGCCTTGGCTGATGGCGGAAGTAATCAGCCTTTCCTCGCCCTTCCCCCGGGGGGCTTAAACGGGTGGCCCGGATGCCCTAAAAAGTTGAAGGGCCACCTTTTTTTTGAGTAACAAAATGGACGAACACGACACACTTTCTCAGCTACGCACAGAACTGTGCAACCTGACACAACGCGCAACACAAGCCCGCCACGTATTCCCTGGTCTTAAGGCTGCCGACAGCATGGCAACGATGACGATGGCACACGACCTGGGTGTGCTGGGACAAGAATTCATAAATCTGTCTGTGGCTTTAAAGCAAGCTGCTCGCACTGCGGCTGATGAATCGGTGATGACAAGAAGCTACCAGGTGAAGAAGTCCGCCGCGCGTGCTGCTGGCGCCATGGTTAAAAACGGCGCATACCGGGCGGCCGCATGAATGGCATCCTGCCAGCCCAGGTAACAAAGATTGCATCATTGATTGGTCTTGAACTAGCCATGGTGCTGGTTGAACACGCCCGCAGCAACGATGGCACTGGTGTGATGTACTTTCCTCGCCGCCCACGTCCTGGCCAGTGCTTAGTCAAACTTGTGGGTCTATCAGCAGCTGTGAAGCTGTCTAAAGTCTACGGCGGGCAAACGATCATCCTGCCTAAGTGCCTCGCGATTTATCGGGCACGCCGGAATGCTGAAGTTTTGCGGATGTTGGACGCAGGAATGTCGATTCATAACATTGCGGAGGCCGTAGGGTTGACTGACCGACAGATACGAAATGTGGCACACCAAAAAGACTCAGAAACTCTTCGATGACTTACATGCAAATGAGCTTTAAAGCACAGTAAGTAAGTGCATGTAAGATTTGATGCTGACAATGATAAAAATATCCCATGGCAACAAAACCTGCATTTATCTTCAAAGCTTTCAATGAACAGAGCTTTCAGAATACCGCTTCAGCTTGGACCACCGAAGCTCAGGCTGGAATGGCATTTCCTTCAGAAGTCGAGCAATTACTAGCGTGGGCAAAAAGTCACCTTGTATCAAAGGAAGGTGAAGCCGTAGCCTATGGAGTATTTCCATCCGGCAGTAAAGAGGCTGACGCGATTTGCGAAGTAGTTGTAACCCGTAAAAGTGTCCGAAGTAAATGGGTCAAAATGCTGCGCGTCAGACTGCGCCCTAGAGTTGATGACGCATTGAATTCTGCTGACGACACCTCAAATGCAGGAATGCGAGAAGCTCTTGAGATCTTTGTCTTGGCAACAATAGGGCTGCTCAAATTTGGTGAAGCTGAGAAGGCAAACACGATTAAAATTTACGGTCGGACTCGGCAACAGACTGATTTTTTACGTTTTCTAGGCATCGAACTGGAGAAAGTGAAAAATAATCCGATGAAAGCCTCAATGGAAGGCAAGTTTTTGGTTGTTCAATCAACCTAACAGGAGAGATCATGGAAAACAAAGTAATTCACTTAACCCAAGCTCCTAGCTTTAGGTCTCCTTCAGAAGAGGATGTGCGTGTCGCTGTTCACGCTGCCGTAGAGAAGGCTGGGCCTGATCTATTCAAGGCATTTTTTAATGATCACAAAGACTCTGTGGAGTCACTCACCAAAGCTGCATAACTTCAAATGCACCTTCCAAAGCGGGCTACAGGCCCGCTTTTTTATTGCCTTTGATAGGCATTGATTTCGACTCGATTTCACATTTATTAAATTTCACGTTTACACGTTTTCTCAATTGATCTACAATGCTCACATGAACATAGCAATGGAGCAATAAATGAAGACTGTACAAATTGACACAACGGTAACAAGTGCCCTTCTGCCGAAAACAACAAGCGATCAGTCTTTTGTCGCTGAACGAGCAGTGGTTCAACGCGTGAATCGTTCACTTGCCAAACGAGGTCAAAAGTTGATCAAGTCCAAAGGGCCGCGCCAAGTTGTCGAGCTGGGCACGTGGCACATCGCAGATGAGCGCCAGGGCGAGATCGTGGCAAAGAATGTGCACCTGACAGAAATCGCAAGACAAGAAGGTGCGTTGGCTTCGTATGAAGCCATTTTGATGACCACTCAGGCCGAAGAACCTGCCAAGAATTTTCATCCAGTGATTGGGTACAAAAATGGCGAGATTGTTCGTGCAGCTGGAGGCTTGACCCACGACCAGGCAATGGCGGCAGCCCAAGCCATGGCAGCAAATAAAGAAGATGTGGACTTTGTTGGCGCTGGCCGAGATCGCGATTAAGACATCGCAACTAGCAAATCCGGCCTAAATTTTTTGTAGGATGGTTTGTAGGAAAGCATCCTACAAAAGAAAAAAGCCTAAGTGAATCAATCACTTAGGCTTTATCTTGGCGGAGTGGACGGGACTCGAACCCGCGACCCCCGGCGTGACAGGCCGGTATTCTAACCAACTGAACTACCA
>CANCGU010000215.1 GCA_947377705.1 Comamonadaceae bacterium | reverse complement strand
GGGCATTTCGCTGTGGGTGAGGCCGCGACCGGCCGTCATCCATTGCACGCCGCCGTTTTGCAGCAAGCCTTCGTGGCCGCCACTGTCCTTGTGTCGCATGCGACCTGCAATCATGTAGGTCACCGTCTCAAACCCTCGGTGCGGATGGTTAGGAAAACCGGCAATGTAGTCACCAGGGTTGTCGCTGCCAAAGGCGTCGAGCATCAAAAATGGGTCTAGGCGTTCTTGCAAATCATGGCTCAGCACCCGTGTCAGGCGCACGCCTGCACCGTCTTGGGTGTCTTGACCCTGAACCAAGCGCTCGACCCCGCGAGCTTGTGTGATGGTGCTCATACGACTTGATAACCTTCTTCAGCAATGGCGTGTGCAATGTCTTCGCGTGACGTGTTGCTGTGCACCACCACTTTGCCACTGTTGCGGTCAATGTCAACTTTCGCCTCGGGGTCTAACCGCGCAATCGCTTTTTTGACCGCCATTTCGCAGTGGCCACATGTCATTCCTTGGACTTGAAAGGTGTTGTCCATGAATTGCTCCTTGTAAAAGATGTAACCTTAACTTATGTCTGAATTGTCCTGCGATATTGGTATTGGTGGAATGACCTGTGCGTCGTGCGTGGCCCGTGTGGAACGCGCGATTGCCAAACTACCGGGGGTCGAGTCGGTCAGTGTGAACTTGGCCACGGAGTCCGCACGCGTGACATGGGCCGCGTCATCGCTGGATGAAGATGCGCAAACCCAGCAAGCACGCTTGCGCCGCGCCGTGCGCGATGCCGGCTACGAGCCTTTGGCCGCCGAGCACTTAGAGCAAGCACCTGCAGGTGCTTGGGTGGGTTTTTCACCCGTCGCCATCGGGCTTTTGTTAAGCGGCCCCTTGGTTTTGCCGATGTTGGGTGACGTCTTGGGCCAACACTGGATGCTGCCAGCGCTTTGGCAATTTTTGCTGGCCACGCCCGTGCAATTTGTATTGGGTGCGCGTTTTTACAAAGCGGGCTGGCATGCCCTGCTCGCTGGCACCGGCAACATGGACTTGTTGGTCGCTCTAGGCACCACCGCCGGTTGGGCCTTGTCGGTGTGGTTATGGTTGACGGCGCCTGCAGGGGCAATGGTGCATTTGTATTTCGAAGGGTCTGCTGTTGTCATCACCTTGGTGCTGTTGGGCAAATGGTTAGAGGCGCGTGCCAAACGTCAAACCACCGACGCCATTCGTGCGCTGCACGCGTTGCGTCCCGCGCGCGCGCGCATCATCACTTCTGACGGTGAGGTCGACATTCCCATTGAAGAGCTGCTGGTGGGCGACCGTTTGGTGGTTTTACCCGGTGAACGTTTTGCAGCCGACGGGGAGGTGTTAGAAGGCCAAACACAGGTAGACGAAGCCATGCTGACCGGTGAGCCGCTGCCTGTGCATAAGAACGTAGGGTCACGCGTGACGGGTGGCAGCATCAATGGTGAAGGCCGCGTGGTTATGCGCGTGCGAGCGACAGGCACGACCACCGTGTTGGCCAACATCATTCGCTTGGTGGAAGACGCCCAAGCCGCCAAAGCCCCCATTCAACGTTTGGTGGACCAAGTGTCTGCGGTGTTTGTGCCTGTGGTGTTGGTGCTTGCGCTTGCCACGTTGCTGGCTTGGTGGTTCACGGGCCACAGCGTCGAGGTGTCGCTGATCCATTGCGTAGCGGTGTTGGTTATTGCGTGTCCGTGTGCGCTGGGTTTGGCCACGCCTGCGGCCATCATGGCCGGAACGGGGGTGGCGGCCAAGTACGGCATTCTGATCAAAGATGCGCAGGCTTTAGAGGTGGCACACAAAGTGGACACCGTGGCGTTTGACAAAACAGGCACGTTGACCATTGGGCAGCCACGGTTGCTGTCTCTGCATGACATCCAAAACATGGATGCATCGATGGCCCATGCACGGCCCTTGCTCTCGTTGGCGGCCAGTTTGCAAAGCGGTAGCGAGCACCCATTGGCCCATGCCGTGGTGCAGGCGGCCAAGGCACAGCACATGGACCATGTGGCACCAGAGGCCGTGAAAGCGGTGGCAGGTTTTGGCAGCGAGGGCGTGGTGCAAGGAAGAAGCTTGCTGCTCGGCAGTTTGCGTTGGATGACCGAGCTTGGCGTGCCAGCTGGCGAATGGCAAGCCCGTGCAGCGGCTTTGCAAGCGCAGGGTGCCACAGTCTCCATCATGGCCGAACGTACGCCGCAAGGGGTGGTTGCGCTCGCCGTCTTGGCATTTGGTGACGAACCTAAGCCGGGCGTGCACGAGGCCTTGACCAAACTCCGCGCGCGAGGTTTGCGTTTGGCCATGATTTCTGGCGATAACGTGGGGGCCGCACAAGCCATGGCCGCGCGTTTGGGCTTGCATGCAGATGAAGTTCATGCCGAGGTCATGCCCGGTGACAAAGCGGCCTTGGTGAAGCACTTGCAACGCAACGTAGACGGCGCGCCACATGTGGTGGCCTTTGTCGGCGACGGCATTAACGACGCACCTGCATTGGCGGCCGCAGATGTGGGCTTGGCCATGGCCAACCTGAACGCAGATGGCCAACGTGGCGGCACCGATGTGGCCATGCAAGCGGCAGGCATCACGCTCATGCGTGGGGACGTGGCGTTGGTGGCGGGGGCATTGGATATTTCTGCCCGCACCGTTGCCAAGATTCGCCAAAACCTGTTTTGGGCGTTTGCCTACAACGCGGCGGGCATTCCACTGGCCGCCATGGGTTATTTAAGCCCCGTGGTGGCCGGTGCGGCGATGGCCCTCAGCTCGGTCAGCGTGATGACCAACGCTTTGTTGCTTAAGCGTTGGAAGCCCTGATGTCGTGGCTGTTTGGCAATTTAGGTCCAGAAAACCACGCCACATACAAGGCTGGCAACACCACCAGCGTCAGCAACGTGGCCGTCACCAAACCACCAATCACCACGATGGCCAAGGGACGTTGAGTTTCTGACCCAATGTCATGGCTCAGCGCCATCGGCAGCAAACCCAAGGCAGCGAGCATGGCCGTCATTAAAACCGTGCGCAGACGCTGCAGCGCACCTTCTTTGACAGCCTCAATCACGGTGTAGCCCGCATTGCGCAACTGCTGGAAGACCGAGAGCATCACCACGCCATTGAGCACGGCTTGCCCCGACAGGGCAATAAAACCAATGGCGGCAGACACGGAGAGCGGGATGCTAAAAATCCACAAGGCAACAAATCCACCAATCAAAGCCAAAGGCACGTTGATCAAAATCAGACCCGCTGTTTTGAACGAGCCAAAAGCATCAAAGAGCAGCACAAAAATCAGCAACAGCGAGATGGGCACCACCACCGCCAAACGTTGCATGGCGCGTTCTTGGTTTTCAAACTCACCTGACCATGTGACGGCATAACTGTCTGCAATCTTGACGTTCTTTTCTACGCGGGCTTTCATGTCAGCGACGACTGAGCCCATGTCGCGACCTTTGACAAAAATACCAATTGCCATCGTGCGTCGGCCAGCTTCGCGAGCGATGTTCATGGCGCCACTGCCTTGGCGAATGGTGGCTACGTTTTCCAATGTTGCGTAGCCGCCTCCTGGCAGTGCAATGGGCGTGGCCGGTAAGTTGACCACCGAGCGGCGGTCGCCCGCCAAGCGCAGTACCACGGTGAACTTGCGTTCGCCTTCCCAAATTTGCGTTGTGGCGCGCCCTGCGAGGGCTGATTCGACCACGTCCTGAATGTCGCCCACGTTCAGGCCCAAACGCGCGGCACGGTCGCGGTCGATGTCGATCACGAGTTGCGGCACTTCGCCCAAGCGGTCAATCTCTGCACGTTGCACGCCGACCACTTGTTTGAATTCGCGTTGCATGGCTTCGGTGGTGCGGCGCAATTCGTCTAAATCATCGCCCGACACCTTCACGACGATTTGTCCTTTGATTTGTGAAATCGACTCCAACACGTTGTCGCGAATCGGCATGGAAAAGGCGGGGTCTACCCCCGGGATCACGCCCAGTTTTTGATCCATCTCTTCAATCAATAAGTCACGCGTCATGCCCTTGCGCCATTCTTCGACCGGTTTCACGTCCACAAACACCTCGGCCATGCTGAGCGTCTTGGGGTCGGTTCCATCCTCGGGTTGACCCGCTTTAGACACCACGGTGCGAACTTCGGGAATGGTCAGCAGCTGCATGCGGGCTTTGCGCAGCACCTTCGCCGCTTCTTCTTGAGACACGCTCGCGGGCATATCCCAGTTCACCCAGAAAGTGCCCTCGTTTAATTCAGGCAAGAATTCGGAGCCCAAGCTGGCGGCGGCCAACACCGAAATGGCAAACCCGCTCAAGGCGATGCCCACCACTTTGCGAGGTTTTTCAAGCGCCCAGTTCAGCACCGGTTCATACACACGCTTGGCCCAAGACACCAGGCCGTTGTCGCCGTGCGGAATGCCCTTGCGCAGCATCCAATACGCCAGCAACGGCACCAAGGTCAGCGAAAAGATGAGCGAGCCGACCAGCGCCGTGGTGACGGACAAAGCCATTGGCTGGAAGATTCGGCCTTCATGGCGTTGTAGCGCAAAGATAGGAATGTGCGCGGCAATGATGATGAGCATCGAGAAAACCGTTGGGCGTCCCACTTCACTCGCAGCATTGGTGATGAGGGTGCGCCGTTCTTTCTCGTTCATACCTTCGCCACGCTCAGCAAGACGGTGCATGATGTTTTCAATCACGATGACCGC
>CANCGU010000214.1 GCA_947377705.1 Comamonadaceae bacterium | reverse complement strand
ATGCCGGTGATGTATTCCGTCACAGGGTGTTCCACCTGCACGCGGGTGTTCATTTCAATGAAATAGAACTCGCCGTTTTCGTACAAGAACTCAAACGTGCCCGCACCGCGGTAGTTGATCTTTTTACAAGCAGCCGCGCAACGCTCACCGATCTTGTCGATCAACTTACGTGGGATGCCAGGTGCAGGCGCTTCCTCGATCACCTTTTGGTGGCGACGCTGCATGGAGCAATCGCGCTCGCCCAAGTACACCG
Organism: Comamonadaceae bacterium; assembly: GCA_947377705.1. Next base: position 4,441 of record CANCGU010000214.1, on the reverse strand, counting down.
CGTTCTTGTGCTTGTCCGCCAAGATTTGAATTTCAATGTGGCGTGGGTTTTGGAGGTATTTCTCCATGTACACCGCCGGGTTGCCAAAGGCAGTGCCCGCTTCAGCCTTAGTCATCGCCACCGCGTTGATCAAAGCAGCTTCGGTGTGTACCACGCGCATGCCACGACCACCACCACCGCCAGCGGCTTTGATGATGACGGGGTAACCCACGCTCTTGGCAATGCGCTTGATGGCGGCAGGATCGTCAGGCAACTCGCCTTCAGAACCTGGCACGCAAGGCACGCCTGCTTTGATCATGGCCTGCTTGGCCGAGACCTTGTCGCCCATGATGCGAATCGATTCAGCGGTGGGACCAATAAACTGGAAACCGCTCTTTTCAACACGTTCAGCAAAGTCAGCGTTTTCGCTCAAGAAACCGTAGCCGGGGTGAATGGCTTCTGCGTCTGTCACTTCAGCTGCCGCAATGATGGCTGGCATGTTGAGGTAGCTCAGCGTGGAGGCGGCTGGGCCAATACACACGGCTTCGTCAGCCAATTTGACGTACTTGGCGTCGCGGTCGGCTTCGGAATACACCATCACCGCTTTGACACCCAACTCGCGGCAGGCGCGTTGAATGCGCAGCGCGATTTCGCCACGGTTGGCGATCAGGATTTTTTTAAACATGGGAAGCCCGCCCGTTATTCAATGATGAACAGGGGTGCGCCGTATTCCACAGCCTGGCCGTTCTCAGCCAAGATTTTGGTGATGGTGCCGGACTTGTCTGCCTCGATCTCATTCAAGATCTTCATGGCTTCAATAATACAAATGGTGTCGCCTTCTTTGACTTGCTGCCCCACTTCGGCAAATGCCTTGGCGCCAGGACTAGAAGAACGGTAGAACGTACCGACCATGGGTGACTTCACGGTGTGGCCAGCAGGCACATCTTCCACCACAGGGGCGGGAGCAGCTGCGGCGGGTGCCGCCGCGACAGGCGCAGCCACCGCGACAGGAGCAGCCATTTGCGTCACCATGGCCACTGGGGCTGGTGCACTCTTAACGATACGGACCGTGCCTTCTGCCTCGGTGATTTCGAGTTCAGACACATTGGAGTCGGAGACCAGGTCAATCAACGTCTTGAGTTTTCGCAAATCCATAACTACATCCTATTTGTTGTAAATAAGGTGCTAATTTACACCAATTTGCAAGCCAACAACACCCCAAAAGGGATTAGATGGTCCAGTTTTTGATATCTTCCGGTGTCAGTTTGCCCAGTTTGCGCTGCCGTACCAAGCCTTGCGCATCTAAAACAACGGTAAAAGGCAGGCTACTCTGCTCATTTCCCAGCATTTTCCCCAATTCTGTGCCATTTAGACCTGCTAAACCTATGGTGTAAGTCACGGGAAATTGACTTAAAAATTGCCTCACACGGCTGGGCTGATCAATGGCTAATCCCACAACCTGCCATCCATTTTGTTTATTTTGACGAAAGAAAGCATCAATTAACGGCATTTCTTCAACACACGGCGGGCACCAGGTGGCCCAAAAGTTGATCACCAAGGGATGCCCTTGCAAGCTAGACATGGCCAAAGGCTCGCCGGATGGCAACGTGAACTCAGAGGACCAAAGTGCCTGCGTGGCATCGGCCGCCAGCGCATGGGGGGTATGACGGCGCCAAGCGATGCCCGCACCGGCCACGGCAGCCAAAGCAGCCACGCCGGCATACATCACGGCTCGTTTAGTTGGACTAAAGTTCATTCAACATCCTTCATCATGCTGCGTAACGCAGACAAATCACCCCGCTGAGAGCGGCCTTTGGCATCCGGTTTGAGGGCACCACGCAAATCGTCTAGGTCGTAAATCATCAAGTGAACCAGCACTTTTTGCGTCAAGCCTGGACAGCTGCTCAAGATGCTGAGCGCATCGACCGCCTCGCCCTGAAAACCTTGAACCGTGCTGACTTCGTAGCGCACATTGTGGTCAATGAGGCTAATTTCTGCTGATTTAGAGTCATCACAAAACAACTGTAGATAAATGTCAGACAAACCGGTCGCCGTACCGCGCCACACGGCCCCGCCCAAATGAGGTCGGAAAGTCGCCATGCGCTCCATCCACACGATGGCGAGCGCACGCAAAGCAGCTAGCTCGGCAGGCTGGGTATCGGCACAAAACAGAGCCAAATATTCACGCACCGCATCCTCAACTTGATCGTTGTTAGGCAATTGCGCACGGGCATTCAGCCCCAATTGCTTGACGGCACGGCGTTTGGCGGGGCCGTACTCCAAGCCTTCTTCCACCACCATGCGTGCCGCTGTGGCGGCAATTTCTTCTGAAACCGTATTCATAAGGCCTGATTGTGGGGCCGCCACGACCGACCCGCTCGAGCCTCTCCGATACACCCTCCTAAAATGGGCCCATGCACATACATATTTTGGGAATTTGCGGCACGTTCATGGGTGGACTGGCTGCGTTGGCGCGTGAAGCGGGCCACAAGGTGACAGGTTGCGATGCGGGCGTCTACCCCCCCATGAGCGACCAACTGCGCAGCCTCGGCATTGAGTTGATCGAAGGCTTTGACGCCGACCAAATGCGCCTCGACCCCGATGTGTACGTGATTGGCAATGTGGTGTCGCGCGCCCGTTTGGCCGACGGTTCGCCCAAATTTCCTTTGATGGAAGCCATTTTGGAAAGTGGCGCCACTTACACCAGCGGCCCCCAATGGCTGGCCGAACATGTGCTACACCACCCCAGTCAGCCCCGCCACGTCTTGGCCGTCGCCGGCACCCACGGCAAAACCACCACCACGTCCATGCTGGCATGGATTCTTCAAGCGGCAGGCTTGGAGCCCGGGTTTTTGGTGGGTGGCGTCCCCATGAACTTTGGCGTATCGGCACGCTTAGGTCGGCTCAGCAGTCCTGCGGATGTAGCCGCCCACAAACGCACGCCGTTCGTCATTGAAGCAGACGAATACGACACCGCCTTCTTCGACAAGCGCAGCAAGTTTGTGCACTACCACCCGCGCACGGCCATCCTGAACAACCTTGAGTTTGACCACGCCGACATCTTCGACAACCTGGCCGCCATCGAGCGCCAGTTCCACCACTTGGTGCGCACCGTGCCCGGCAGCGGTCGTGTGGTGGTCAACGCCGACGAAGACAGCTTGCAACGCGTGCTCGACCAAGGCTGCTGGAGCGGCGTGGCCAAGTTTGGCGTGAATGCCAACGCAACGGCTCTCAATGGTCCTGATGGCTGGTCCGTGCAAGGTGAGCCCGACAACTTTGCAGTGTTGCATCAAGGCAAAGAAGTGGGTCGCGTGCAATGGAACATCACAGGTGTGCACAACCAGCTCAACGCCTTGGCGGCCATCGCGGCGGCCGAGCATTTGGGGGTGTCACCCACACAAGCCGCAGCTTCCCTGACTGAATTTCAAAATGTACGCCGCCGTATGGAAGTGCGCGGCACCGTCGCACGAGCGGGCGGCAATATCACGGTGTACGACGACTTTGCCCACCACCCCACGGCCATTCGCACCACCGTCGATGGCTTGCGCCGCAAAGTGGGTCCGAACGCACGCATCTTGGCAGTGTTTGAACCACGCAGCAACACGATGAAGCTAGGCACGATGAAGTCGCAACTGCCTTGGAGCTTGGAAGACGCCAATCTGGCGTTTTGTCATTCGGGTGGTTTGGACTGGGATGCAATAGACGCTTTGTCACCCATGGGTGCGCGGGCTTTGGTGGCTGGCTCTGTGGATGATGTCATTGCGCAGGTCGTGGCTGCTGCGCAGGCAGGGGACCATGTGCTGTGTATGAGCAATGGTGGGTTTGGTGGGATTCACGCGAAGTTGTTGGCGGCGTTGGCTGGTTAACTTCTGTCGCACGCACACAGAGCGTGCGAAATCTTCCGAACAACAAAACGCCGAGAGCGCGGTGTCTGATTTGGCGCCATCACGGCCCGCAGGGACGTTAAGCCAAGTCAGATACCGCGCTCTCGGCGTATCCGTTATCGAAACGAAGCTAGGCCAAACCGACCCAACTCCGAATCAACCAAAAATCACGAACGCTTGCGACGCGCGGCTACAGCCTCAGACAACACGTCCAGCGAAGCGACAGAATCGTTCCAATCCAAACACGCATCCGTGATGCTCTTGCCGTATTCCAGCTTAGACACATCATCTTTGCCTGGCGTGAACTTCTGAGCGCCACCGTGAATGTGGCTTTCAATCATCACGCCAAACACTTGGTGTGAACCCCCGTTGATTTGTTCGGCAATGTCTTTGGCCACCACCAACTGACGTTCGTGCTGCTTGCTGCTATTGGCATGGCTGCAATCCACCATCAACGTCGCTGGCAGCTTGGCTTTGGCCAATTCTTCACACGCCGCTGTCACGCTGGCTGCGTCGTAGTTGGGGGTTTTTCCGCCGCGCAAGATGACGTGACAGTCTTTGTTGCCCTTGGTTTGCAC
>CANCGU010000213.1 GCA_947377705.1 Comamonadaceae bacterium | reverse complement strand
GCACGCCAAACTTACCCACGTTGGGTGGAGTTGCAGTATTTGGCAGGCCGGGTGTGTTGGCATCACGCCTTGTGGGGCAAGGCTCAGCAAATGCTCGAGCTTGCTGCGCCGCAACTGAAGAATGCCGACATGCAGCGCGAAGCTTGGCGCGCTCTGGCCCAGTTGGCCGAGCAGAAAGAAGAAACGGCGCGTGCCCAGTTGTGCTGGAAACGCGCCGCTGAAGTCTGAGCCAGCTTCTCAGCTGGCTAGCTAGGGTTAGAGGTCCTTGCGGGTTTCAACCAAGACCAGTGGACCTTCATCCAAGATCACCACAGGTGGACGTTCGCGTGGCACATGCACGGGTTTTGGCTCGGCTGCAATCGCAGCTTGCACCGCAGCAATGCTTTCTGGATTGGAGTTGACCCATTCCAAGCCGCTGCCTTGGGCCACGGCTTGCATTTCTGCCAAAGGCAGCGCGAAGCTTTGAACGCGTGGCATGCCCGTGCGTGTCGGCGTTTGGGCAGCTTGTTCTGAGCGCTCGCTGCGATCTTGGCGTTCACCGCGTGGCGCGCGCGCCTCTTGTGGGGCTTGCTCATTTGACGCGTGGTCATGCGTAACCTGCGCGTGTTCAGCGGTTGAGCCGTTGTCGGCGTGTTTTGCAGAACCCTCTTCACGGGGTGCACGGTCGCCACGCTCGCGGCGGTCACGGCCGTAACGGTCGCGTGAGCGGCGTTCACGACGCTCGCCACCGTTTTCGTCGGTTTGTGGTGTTTGGCCTTCGGCGACAGCGGTGTTGTCGAGTGGCAATGCTTCTGGGTTGCCGTTCTCGTCTAAACGAGGTGTGCGTTCACGGCGGCCTTGACCTTCGTTGCGCTCACCGCGTGGGCTGCGTTCGCGACGGCCTTGACCTTCGCCACGCTCGCCACGTTCAGTGCGTTCACCGCGAGGTTCGCGTGGCTCATTGCCATTGCCGCCTTCGGTGCTTTCGCCGCGTTCTTCGCGGGCCATGCGTTCGTTACGGGCTTTAGAGCGCGCTTCAGCTTGGGCTTCGGGGGAGGCGTTGTTATCGAGGGCCGGTTGGCCTTCACCACGACCGTTTTGACCTTCACCACGGCTACCGCGGTTGCGGTCTTGGCGTGGGCCACGACCTTCGCGACTGCCTTCTGGGCGCCCACCTTCACGGCTCTCCACATTGCGTTCACCGCGCTCTGGGCGCTCGCCGCGTGTAGGACGTTCACCACGGGCCTCAACGCCGTCGGCGTTGCGCTCTGTGCGGCCGTCGGCTCCGCGCTCTGTGCGGCCTTCCGCGCCGCGCTCGGCACGATCGCCACCACGGCCACCGCGGCCACCACGGCCGCCTCGGCCATTGGCGCTGCGGCCATCACGGCGTTCACCGCGCTCGCCTGGCTTTTTGTCGCCCACGGCTGGCTTGGCTTCTTCTTTTGAGTCGCTGCTGAACAAGCCAGTGAACCAACCCCACAAGCCGCCCGATTTAGCTTCGGGTGCTTTGGCCGCAGGCTTAGCGCCGCGAGCGTGTGCAGGTGTCGCTGCCGTTTTGGCAGGTGCAGCAGGCTTAGGCTCATGTGCGGGCGCAGGTGCATCGGGCAACACGCCTTTGATGACAGGCGCTTGCTTGTTGGTCGGCTCTTGTGAGCGGCGCGTCACGGCGGTGGGGTCTTCAAACTCCTCAGCCATTTTGTAGCTGGCTTCCACGCGGTCGAGGCGCGGGTCGTCGTGCTTCAGACGCTCCAACTTGTAGTTCGGTGTTTCCAGTGTCTTGTTCGGCACGAGCAACACGCTCAAGCGTTGTTGGATTTCAATCTTGGCAATTTCAGTGCGCTTTTCGTTCAACAAGAACGAGGCTACTTCCACCGGCACTTGGGCGTACACGGCAGCCGTGTTGTCCTTCATGGCCTCTTCTTGGATGATGCGCAAAATTTGCAGTGCCGAGCTCTCGGTGTCACGCACATGGCCCGAGCCGCCGCAGCGTGGGCATGGAATGGATGCACCTTCGCTCAGCGCAGGGCGCAGGCGTTGGCGGCTCATTTCCATCAAACCGAATTTGCTGATGGTGCCAAATTGCACGCGGGCGCGGTCGTGACGCAAGGCGTCGCGCAAGCGGTTTTCCACGTCACGGCGGTTGCGGCTTTCGTCCATGTCAATGAAGTCGATGACGATCAGGCCGCCCAAGTCGCGCAAGCGCATTTGGCGGGCCACTTCGTCGGCGGCTTCGAGGTTGGTGCGTGTGGCGGTTTCTTCGATGTCGCCGCCTTTGATGGCGCGGGCCGAGTTGACGTCCACCGACACCAATGCTTCGGTGTGGTCAATCACAATCGCGCCGCCCGAAGGCAGGTTGACGGTGCGGGCATAGGCCGATTCGATTTGGTGTTCGATTTGGAAGCGGCTGAACAGCGGGGTCTCGTCGCTGTAGCGCTTCACACGGGCGGCGTGCTCAGGCATGACGTGGGCCATGAACTGGTGCGCTTGCTCGTAGATGTCATCGGTGTCGATGAGGATGTCACCGATGTCATGGTTGAAGTAGTCGCGGATGGCACGGATGACCAAGCTAGATTCTTGATAAATCAAGAACGCGCCTTTGGCACCCTTGGCACCGTCGATGGCGGTCCACAACTTGAGCAAGTAGTTCAAGTCCCATTGCAACTCAGGGGCGCTGCGGCCAATGCCAGCTGTGCGCGCGATGATGGACATGCCCTTGGGGTATTCCAATTGGTCCATCGCTTCTTTGAGCTCGGCGCGGTCATCACCCTCGATGCGGCGGCTGACGCCACCCCCGCGGGGGTTGTTGGGCATGAGCACCACATAGCGGCCAGCCAGCGAGATGAAGGTGGTCAGGGCTGCGCCCTTGTTGCCACGTTCTTCTTTTTCCACTTGGACCAAGAGCTCTTGGCCTTCTTTGATGACGTCTTGGATGCGCGCTTGGCTCACCGACACGCCTTCAGCGAAATACTGTTTCGAGATTTCTTTGAATGGCAAGAAACCGTGGCGGTCTTCGCCGTAGTCCACAAAGCAAGCTTCGAGCGATGGCTCGACGCGGGTCACAACGGCTTTGTAGATGTTGCCTTTGCGCTGTTCGCGGCCTTCGATTTCAATTTCATAGTCGAGCAGTTTTTGGCCGTCGACGATGGCCAGGCGGCGTTCTTCCGACTGGGTTGCATTAATAAGCATCCGTTTCATGATGCGGTTCCTTCACATGTCAAATCATCACAGGCCCATGACGGGCCAACGATGCCTGAGGGACGTCAGAGAACGAAGGGAATTGCCGCTGAGACCGTCGCCGCCGCGCTAATCAAGTATGAGATTAGCGCAGGGGACGGGGGTTGGGCGCGTGGATAAGGGCAAGAAGTCGCGGTTGTCCTGTTGTCGAGTGCGTGGCTTGATGAGCCGGTGCAGGGGAGACAGGGCTGGTCCAGCTGGCACTGGTGCGACGCGCAACACGGCACACAAACGGTGGCAAAAGCCACTCTGTGCAGAGTTCCATCAACATCAACATTGCCACAACCATCGTTTTTGCTTCTCGCAGAGATCCGTTATGAAGGCTTTTCAAAAAGAGCCTCCACAACTTGGGGTATTCCGTTTCAGTGTTTTCTGAGCGTCGGCTCAACTTTTGGGGCGAGTGCCACACCGTCTCTTGGGTACGGGGTCTGCGTCTCGGGCACAAAAGGGGCATCGACCTTACCGCGTTCGTCAGTACATGGTCTAATCTGTGTTAAATCAAGCACTTAGAGCAAAACGCTGGTGAATCACATTATAGGGGCTTTGGCCCCAACCCCCACCCCTTCGGTCAAAACACTCACAGTCGATGAAGACTCGGCGGGTCAGCGCTTGGATAACTTCCTCATGCGCCACCTCAAGGGGGTACCGAAAACCCACGTTTACCGCATCATTCGCTCTGGCGAGGTGCGGGTCAACAAAGGCCGCGCCTCGGCGGACCAACGGGTGGAGGCGGGTGATTTGGTGCGTTTGCCGCCCGTGCGCATCTCGGCCCAAGTGCAGGCCAAGGCCGATGCACCGGCGCCGGCCCGCGAATTTCCGGTGCTGATGGAAGACGAGGCCATGATGGCCATCGACAAACCCGCTGGCGTGGCCGTGCATGGCGGCAGTGGGGTGAGCTTTGGCGTGATTGAGCAACTGCGTCGCGCCCGTCCCGCCTCGACCAATTTAGAGCTGGTGCACCGCTTGGACCGAGAAACCTCGGGCGTTTTGTTGGTGGCGAAGAAGCGCAGTGCGCTTAAAAACCTGCAAGACCAATTCCGTGACCGCGAAACGGGCAAAACCTATTTGGCCTTGGTTCTGGGCCTGTGGCCGTCGAACAAAAAGGTGATTGACTCGCCTTTGTTCAAGTACACCGTTGAAAACGGGGTGGGTGAGGGCGAACGCCGTGTCAAAGTGGTCGGCAAAGACGATCCGAATGGCATGCGCTCCATCACCTTGGTGCGTGTGGCGCGCACGGTCGGACCTTACACCTTGTTGGAAGTGACCATCAAGACAGGGCGTACCCACCAAATCCGCGTGCACTTGGCCAGCCAAGGCCACCCGATTGCGGGTGACGACAAATACGGTGACTTCGAGCAAAACAAAATTTTGCAAAAGATGGGCCTCAAGCGCATGTTCTTGCACGCGTGGCAGCTTAAGTTTCAGCACCCGCAAAGTCACCGCCCCGTTAGCCTGCAAGCGCCGCTGCCGCCTGAGCTGAAAAACTTTGTGGACGGCA
>CANCGU010000212.1 GCA_947377705.1 Comamonadaceae bacterium | reverse complement strand
CTCCTGATAATTTTTCATTGATGACCCACCTTAGACCAACCTCAACTCATCCAGTTGAGTGGCGACATCCTGCGCCGTTTGACAAACCCCATAGATGTAGTGATCAGGTCGAACAATCGCCGCCAAAACACCATGGGTTTCAAACCACTGACCCAACACACCTTCGGCCTCTGTCAGCGCGGGCGAGCCAAGCTTGAGGGACTGCAAAGCTGGTAAGTGATGATGTTGTGCGGCTTGCACCACATCATCTCCCGCTTGGGTGCTAAAGACAATCTTCCAACCTGCAGGATAAACATCATCCATGCGTGCTTGATGACCATTCGATGGATGCAGCAATGGTTGAGGAAAAATCGTGCCCCTCGCAGGATGCACCACAGACCCCAGCAAACCAGCAGACAAAGCAGGCTGAACATCTTGACGAGGCATGGGGGTCACAACACCGCCACAGTCGGCCAACAACTTCGCATCACGCGCACGCGCTTTTGTGACATCACGTTCGGTGATGATCTGGCCAATACCTTTGATGCGTGTGGTCAGATCAATCACATGGGCTTTACGCTCCAAACCATACGAGTCCAACAAAGTTTCAGCCGCTTCGTTTTTCAACACGGCTTCCAGACGCCAGCAAAGGTTAACTGCATCGCGAACGCCTTGGCACATGCCTTGACCTAAGAACGGCGGCTGCTGGTGCGCGGAATCGCCGGCCACAAACACGCGTCCGTTGCGCCACTGATTTGCGACAAGTGCATGAAAACGGTAACTGGCTTGACGCCACAACGTGCCATCTTCTTGCGTTAACCAAGGGGCCAGCAATTTCCAAGCACCTTCTGGTGTGGCGACTTCTTTGGGATCCTCACCTTCATTGATCGAAATTTCCCAGCGCCTGTGATTGCCAGGTCCGATCACGTAAGTTGCAGGACGTTCTGGGTTGCAATATTGCACACTGGTCTTAGGCAACTTGGCCAGACCGTGCTCATTCACCATCACATCCACCACGAGCCAAGGCTCATCAAAACCTAAGTCTTCTAACTGAATACCCGCCAAAGAACGCACGGAACTACTGGCGCCATCGCAGCCAATCACATATTTAGCTTTCACATGCGATGAGTGTCCATCCTCATGCTTGAGGCTCAAGGTCGCAAGGTCTGCATCCTGCGTTAAATCCATCAACGTCAATCCCAACGCAACCGTGACGGATGCGTGTGAGTTGGCGTACTCACGCAAAATCTTCTCAACGGGTGGCTGAGTAAAAACCACGGAGGGCGTGTGCGACAGTGGGTAGGGCGCTGCCACCGTCGACATGCGTTTGATGATTTGTCCGTCAACACCGTAATAAACAGAGTCGGTAAAGGGTTCAAGGAATGGCTTGATTTGCTTGCCAACCCCCATCTGTTGAAACACGCGTGATATTTCATGGTCTAAGGCAATCGCCCTGGGTTTGTCATACACGTCATGCAATTTGTCACACACAAATGTGCGAATGCCCTTCTTCCCCAGCAAACCCGCAGCAATGGCGCCTGTTGGACCAAAGCCCACAATCGCGACATCGTATGTATCTTGATCGACGACAGCGCTCATGATCAGGCGATCTCGCTTTGAACTTTGTTGCGCAGCACGCCAATGTGTTCGATTTCAATCTCAACAGAGTCGCCGTTCTTCATCCACACAGGCGGCGTGCGTGCTTGCCCCACACCCGCAGGCGTGCCCATGATGATCAAATCACCGGGCTCCAGCGTCATGCACTCTGTCAACAATTGGATGGTTTCAGCCACACCCCAAATCATGTCGCGGGTGTTCGCATCTTGCATAACTTGGCCATTCAAGCGAGCTTGAATCTTCAAGCCCGTTGCACCATCAGGCAATTCATCCGCCGTCACCAACACGGGGCCAAAACCACCGGTTTTGTCAAAGTTCTTACCAATGGTCCATTGCGGCGTTTTCTTTTGGTAGTCACGCACCGAAATATCGTTGAAGCAGCTGTAGCCAAAAACACAATCCAACGCATTCTCTAGGGTGGCGTGTTTGACAGTCTTGCCAATCACCACGGCCAACTCGGCTTCGTAATCTAAACGCTCAGAGACTTTAGGAAGCATTGCCTCAGCGTTGGGTGCCAGCAGCGAAGACGCTGAACGCAAAAAGAACCATGGGTACTCAGGTTTGTCACGTCCACCCTCTTTGGCATGATCAAAGTAGTTCAAACCCAAACAAATAATTTTTCCAGGCTCAGGCAAGATGGGCGAGAGTTGCAAACTAGACATTGGCAAACGCTCGGCGCTTGAAGCGAATGCATTTTTCGCTGCCGCAGCCAAATCAACCCCTGATTTCAATGCCAAACGCAAATCGGCATTCACTTGCGGCTGAGCTTGGTTGAGGTCGATCACTTGATCGCCATCCATCAAACCTAAGCGATCTTGGCCATTTTTGTGGAACGTTGTGAATTTCATAATGACTCCGTAGAAATTAATTTTTAAGAAACAAAGACAATCGCTTTTTGTGCATCTTTCAATCGGGGACTGGGTGGGGCAGAAATTCCCCATTGATCCACCCGACCAGGTGGCCAGGTCCAATCTGTGGGTTGGCCTGCTTGATAGCTGTCATCAATTTGCTCCACCTCTGCGGTGTACTCAATGACCACATCAAATGGACCGACGAAATAGTTGAAGGCGTTGTCTCCAGGGCCGTGACGGCCAGGGCCCCACTCGATGCCGTACCCCGCATCGCGCATCCGGCCACCGCCACGCATGACAGAGTCCACATCAGGCATCAAAAAAGCAATGTGATTGAGGGCATCGTTGTCTGTGTCACCTAAGGCAATGCTGTGGTGGTCACTGTTACAGCGCATGAAGGCCATGATGCGTGTGCGATCAGACAGCGAAAAGTCAAAGACCGATTCCATAAAGCGACGCGTTGATTCGACATCGTGGCTATTCAACACAGCATGCGCCAATCGAATGGGTTTGTCATCGACTTCGTGTGCATCAGCATGTAAGGCATCGCCGTGTACCAACTGAAAGACGCGACCATCCGGATCAACAACCGTGACCGCTGTGCCACCCCCAGGTTCGAGCACCTGTGCAATGGGTTGGCGCACTTGGCCACCGGCAGCAACCGCTGCTTGTGCCACGTCATCCAACGCAGCGCGATTTCGTGCGCGTAGCGTGACACAACGAATGGTTGCAGGGCCATCTGCTTGATGCAGCGCCAACAGATGATGGTCGGCTCCTGTTCCTCTGAAATAAATAGCACCCTCACCTCGCGCAGCCACTTGCAAATGCCAAACGGTTGTGTAGAAATGCTCGGCCGCCGCCAAGTCAGGCACATTGAGTGCCACGCTGCGCAAAGCACTCACACGGGAAGATGCATGGGTCATGAATTACTCCAAAATTTTTGATTCAATGCCAAGAAATCTTTTGGCATTGGCATGGGTCAGCTGCTGAATGACTTGTTCATCAAAGCCTGCTTCTCGAATACGGGCAACCGGGCGTTTGTCGTGAAAATTGAATGGGTAATCCGTTCCAATCATCAACTGAGACTCACCAAAGGTCTGAACAAGGTGCTGAAGGGTGGATAGGTCAAAAACCAATGTGTCGTAGTACAGCTCACGGGCTTGGTCAACAGGCGCACGATGCACGCTGTCTTTGAGCGCAGGAAATACAGACATCGCCTGCTGAAGGCGAGGCAACAACATGGCCAGCGTCCCGCCACCATGGCTGAATGCCATGCGGAGCTTGGGATACCGCACCATCAAATTGCCCGTCAACACGGACGCTGCTGCAAGTCCAACATCTGTTGGATAAGCTAACACTTGTTGCAACGGGGCCGGCCCAACCAAGCGATCCATGCCTGCGGGTCGCAACGCATGCACAAAGACCGGCATATCCAATGCAACACAAGCCTCAAAAAATGGATCGAATCTTGGATCGCCAATCACAACACCATTGATGTTGCTGCCTACCTCAACCCCTCGCAATCCCAACGCGTTTTTGATGTAGTGAAGCTCTTGAATTGCAAGTGTTAAGTCCTGTAAGGGCACAGCCCCCAACCCCACGAGCTGGCCCGCAGACTCGTGCACCATCGTCGCAATTTGTTCGTTCAAGAAACGAACCAATTGCGCGCCGTCCGATGGCGATAACCAATAAGACAACAACTCTGGCATGGGCGAGATGGCTTGCAGCTGCAAGCCCATCTCTTGAAAATCAGCCAAGCGACGAGACGTGGTCCAACACTTGTCTGAGACTGTTCTGTAATTCTTCCCATCAATCATGACGTGACGGTGGCACGCATCGGCAGGTGCCATCGAAGGCCATCCTGAAGGCGTCACCCCACCGAGATATTTTGGAAAATCACCTGGAATGACGTGTGCATGCACGTCTACGCCGCAATCGCAATGCATGCTGCGTCTCAGGCGTATTTCAAACCAGCGAATTCAACGCCAGCCATACAAATCAGTTCATCCTCATCACCTGTGCCACCGCTCGCACCCACAGCACCCAAAATATGCCCAGTGTCCGACTGAATCAAGACGGCGCCCGTTTGTGGAAGAAATTTGCCAGAGGCCGTTGCCGCCAACGATACAAAGAAATTTGGGTTGTCTTTTGCACGTTGCGCCAAGGTACGACTGGATGCGCCCATGCCGACAGCCCCCCATGCTTTGGCTTGCGCCACCTCAAACCGAAACATGCTCGCACCGTCTTCACGCGCAAAGGCTTTGAGGTTGCCCGACTCATCCAAAACAGCGATGGCCATCGGTTTAAATTTTTCAACCTTTGACCG
>CANCGU010000211.1 GCA_947377705.1 Comamonadaceae bacterium | reverse complement strand
CGTCGCGGTTTGTTGCGCATGGTGAGCCGTCGTCGCAAATTGCTTGACTACCTCAAGTCGAAAAACTTTGACCGTTACGCTGCTCTGATCGCCAAGCTTGGCCTGCGCAAGTAACACGTTAAAGCTCTAACGACAAACGCCTGAGTTTTCAATAAGCTCAGGCGTTTTGCACTTTTAAACACTCTTTTTCACCACTGGCACGACAACAAGGCGCAGATTCGACAGCTGTGTCATTCCAAAAAAGCACCAACTTTTCTGGAATGGCATCGTGTGCTGCACCGGTTGATCACCAAATTTCATTAGGAAAACACATGTCCATTTTCAATAAAGTTACCAAAACATTCCAATGGGGCCAACACACGGTCACCATGGAAACCGGCGAAGTCGCTCGCCAAGCGGGCGGCGCTGTGCTCGTCAACATGGACGACACCGTGGTGTTGGCCACGGTTGTGGGTTCGAAGATTGCCAAAGCTGGCCAAGACTTCTTCCCCTTGACCGTCGACTACATCGAGAAAACCTACGCTGCAGGCAAGATTCCTGGCAGCTTCTTCAAGCGCGAAGCCAAGCCCAGCGAGCACGAGACATTGACCAGCCGTCTGATCGACCGCCCCATCCGTCCTTTGTTCCCCGAAGGTTTTTACAACGACGTGCATGTGGTGATTCACACCGTGTCGTTGAACCCAGAAGTCGACGCTGACATCGCGGCTTTGATCGCTGTGTCTGCTGCTTTGAGCATCTCTGGCATTCCTTTCAATGGCCCCATCGGTGCCGCTCGCGTGGGTTATATCAACGGCGAATACGTTTTGAACCCAGGTCAAACACAACGCAAAGACAGCCAGATGGACCTCGTGGTTGCTGGCACAGAAGCCGCTGTGTTGATGGTGGAATCTGAAGCCCAACAGCTCTCGGAAGAAATCATGTTGGGTGCTGTGGTGTTTGGTCACGAGCAAGGCAACATCGCCATCAACGCCATCCACGAGTTGGTGCGCGACGCCGGCAAGCCCGCTTGGGATTGGTCTGCGCCTGTCAAGGATGAGCCGCTCATCGCCAAGGTCAAGGCGCAAGCCGAAGACAAGCTGCGCGCCGCCTACCAAATTCGCAACAAGCAAGCTCGTACACACGCTTGCCGTGAAGCCTACGGCGCTGTGATGGCGGGTTTGAAAGATGACGGCGTTGAGTTTGATTCCGTCAAAGTCGAAAACATGTTGTTCGACATCGAAGCGCACATCGTTCGCAGCCAAATCTTGGCAGGCGAGCCTCGCATCGACGGCCGTGACACACGCACGGTGCGTCCAATCGAAATCCGCAACAGCGTGTTGCCACGCACCCACGGTTCAGCCTTGTTCACACGCGGTGAAACCCAAGCTTTGGTCGTCACCACTTTGGGCACTGAGCGGGATGCACAACGCATCGACGCTTTGGCTGGTGAGTACGAAGACCGTTTCATGATGCACTACAACATGCCTCCCTTTGCCACGGGCGAAGTGGGCCGCATGGGTTCTAC
Source organism: Comamonadaceae bacterium (assembly GCA_947377705.1). The sequence goes on along the minus strand of CANCGU010000211.1, from coordinate 3,279 downwards.
AAAACGCCGCGAAATCGGCCATGGTCGTTTGGCCAAGCGCGCCTTGGTGGCGGTGTTGCCAACCAAAGAAGAATTCCCATACACCATGCGTGTGGTGTCTGAAATCACAGAATCCAACGGTTCTTCATCCATGGCGTCGGTCTGCGGTGGCTGCTTGTCCATGATGGATGCAGGTGTGCCGATGAAAGCACATGTGGCCGGTATCGCCATGGGCTTGATCAAAGATGGCAACCGCTTCGCCGTGTTGACCGACATCTTGGGTGACGAAGATCACTTGGGCGATATGGACTTCAAAGTGGCCGGTACCACCAACGGTATTACCGCTTTGCAAATGGACATCAAGATTCAAGGCATCACCAAAGAAATCATGCAAGTGGCATTGGCACAAGCCAAAGAAGCGCGTATGCACATCTTGGACAAGATGCAAGCTGCCATGGGCGAGGCCAAGACCGAAGTGTCTGACTTCGCACCTAAGTTGTTCACCATGAAGATCAACCCCGAGAAGATCCGTGACGTGATCGGCAAAGGCGGCGCCACCATCCGTGCGTTGACCGAAGAAACCGGTTGCCAGATCAACATCGAAGAAGACGGCACCATCACCATCGCCGCCACCGACGGTGCGAAAGCTGAAGAAGCTAAAAAGCGCATCGAGCAAATCACGGCTGAAGTCGAAATCGGCAAAGTCTATGAAGGCCCGATCACCAAGATCTTGGACTTCGGTGCCTTGGTCAACTTGTTGCCAGGCAAAGACGGTTTGCTGCACATCAGCCAAATCGCACACGAGCGCGTTGAGAAGGTCACTGACTACCTCAGCGAAGGTCAAATCGTGCGCGTGAAAGTGCTCGAAACTGACGAAAAAGGCCGTGTGAAGTTGTCGATGAAAGCCTTGATGGATCGTCCTCAAGCCGACCACGCACACGACACAGCGCCACAAGCCTAATTTAGGTTTTGAAGGCGGTCGCGCACATGATGCACATCGTTGAAATCTCTACGCCTGGCGCCCCTGAGGCGCTGCGCGTGGCCCAGCGGCCCGTGCCACAGGCGGGTGAAGGTGAGTTGCTGATTCGCGTCAGCGCCAGTGGCGTGAATCGCCCTGACGTGTTGCAACGAACGGGCAACTACCCCGTGCCTGCTGGCGCATCGGATGTGCCGGGCCTAGAGGTGGCCGGTGTCATCGAATCTGGTGATGCTGTGGCTTTGGCTGCCGCGGGCCTGAAGCTTGGGGACCGTGTGTGTGCTTTGGTGGCTGGCGGTGGGTATGCGCAGTATTGCGTAGCCCCTGTGGCCCAGTGTTTGCCAGTGCCCAAAGGTTTGAGTGATGTGGAAGCGGCTTCGTTGCCCGAGACATTCTTTACCGTGTGGAGCAATGTGTTTGACCGTGCGCATTTGCAAGCGGGTGAAACCTTGCTGGTGCAAGGTGGCTCTAGCGGTATTGGTGTGACAGCGATTCAAATGGCCAAGGCCATGGGGGCGACTGTCATCGTCACGGCAGGCAGCGACGACAAGTGCGCCGCGTGTTTGGCGCTAGGGGCGAACCATGCCATCAACTACAAAACCCATGACTTTGCCGCCGAGGCGATGCGCCTGACAAATGGCAAAGGTGTGGATGTGGTGTTGGATATGGTCGCTGGCGATTATGTGGCGCGTGAGGTGGATTGCTTGGCAGAAGATGGCCGTTTGGTCATCATTGCGCTACAAGGTGGCACCAAGAGTGGTTTTAATGGGGGTTTGGTACTGCGTCGTCGTTTGACCATCACCGGCTCGACCTTGCGTCCTCGCTCGGTGGCTTTCAAAGCCGCAATTGCACGTCACTTGCGCGAGCAGGTATGGCCCTTGATTGAGGCAGGCCGTATCAAGTCTGTGATTCACGCCACATTTGAGGCGGCTTCAGCGGACGGTGCCGCGAATGCGCACCGTTTGATGGAGTCCAATCAGCACATTGGCAAGATTGTTTTGACTTGGAGTAAGTGATGAAACACAAACTTATTGCGGGCAATTGGAAGATGAATGGCAGCTTGACTGCCAACGAAGCTTTGGTGCATGGCGTGCAGCAGGGCTTGGCGCAAGCCTTGGGTGCGAAGCGTGCTCAAGTCGCGATGTGCGTGCCTGCGGCGTATTTGTCGCAAGTGCAGCAGCTGGTCAAAGGTTCGGGCATTGACTTGGGTTCGCAAGATGTGTCTGCGCATGAGCAGGGGGCTTTCACAGGCGAGATTTCTGCCGCGATGTTGAAAGACTTTGCGGTGCGATACGCCATCGTGGGCCACTCAGAGCGTCGCCAGTACCACGGTGAAACCGATGAGCAAGTAGCGCTTAAAGCGCAACGTGCTTTGTCGGCTGGTATCACGCCCATTGTGTGCGTGGGCGAAACTTTGGCGGAACGCGACGCGGGTAAAACCGAAGAGGTTGTCAAACGACAATTGGCCGCTGTGATTCACACCAACGGGCATTGCATCAGTGAAATTGTGGTGGCCTACGAGCCTGTGTGGGCGATTGGTACGGGCAAAACTGCCTCGCCAGAGCAAGCGCAAGCGGTGCATGCTGTCTTGCGTGCGCAGCTCAAAGCCGCGACTGAGCATTCAGAGCGCGTGCACATTCTGTACGGTGGCAGCATGAATGCGGCCAACGCCGCTGAATTGCTGACGCAATCTGACATTGACGGCGGCCTCATTGGTGGCGCGGCCCTCAAGGCTGCAGATTTCTTGACCATCATCGCCGCTGCGGCGCGTTGAAAGTAATCATTTTTTCGGAGTTTTTATGAGTTTGATTTTGAATATCGTCCAAGTCGTTCAGCTGTTGTCGGCATTGGGCATGATCGGTTTGATCTTGGTTCAGCACGGCAAAGGTGCTGACATGGGCGCAGCTTTTGGCAGCGGCAGCTCGGGTAGCTTGTTCGGTGCCAGCGGTGGCGCGAACTTTTTGTCACGCACCACAGGTGTGTTGGCTGCTGTGTTCTTTGTGTGTACCTTGGCTTTGGCGTACTTCGGTAACTTGCGTCCGGTCAGTTCAGGCAGCGTGCTTGAAGGTGCTGTGATGGCGCCCGCCCCAGCGGTAGAAGTGCCTGCTTCTGGCGCAGCGCAAATCCCCACCAAGTAATCACAAAACCTTCATGCTTCAGAGCGAAAGGGGCCCTTTTTCGGGGTAAACTCTGAGGCTGTTCAGGAAGCGTTATCCCTCTTCGCTTTTGTAGAACAAACAACCCAAAGCCGTCGTGGTGAAATTGGTAGACACGCTATCTTGAGGTGGTAGTGGCGAAAGCTGTGCGAGTTCGAGTCTCGCCGA
>CANCGU010000210.1 GCA_947377705.1 Comamonadaceae bacterium | reverse complement strand
TAGAGGGTGGCAACCATCACAGGCTCTTGGCCGACGATGGCCAACAGATGGCCGCCGACTTTGAGTTGTTGTAACAGGGCTTGCGGCACTTCTGCCACTGAGCCGCCGAGCACGATGGCGTCAAACGGGGCATCGCCCGAAGCGCCGGTGCTGCCGTCAGCCACGCGTACATCCACATTGGTGATGCCTGCGCGCTGCAAGTTGTTGCGTGCATTGCTGGCCAACTCAGGGTTGATTTCCAAGCTCACCACGCGTTGGGCGCGGCCAGCCAAGAGGGCGGCTAGGTAGCCGCTGCCAGTGCCGATTTCCAAAACTTTTTCAGTGCCTTTAAGTTGCAGGTCGTGCATCAAGCGTGCATCGACGCGAGGAGGCACCATGGTTTCGCCATGGCCCAAAGGGATTTCGGTGTCGGCATACGCCAAGGCTTGATAAGCCTTTGGCACGAACAACTCTCGAGGTACGTTGGACAGCACCGTCAGCACTTGAGCATCCAGCACCTGCCAAGGGCGGATTTGTTGTTCGACCATGTTGAAGCGGGCTTGTTGGGTATTCATCTCATAACTCCGGAATTGTTCAGTTGCGTTCAGTTAAATCTAGGCAAAATTTTAACGGGCGGGGCTGTCAGAGCCTGACGACCATTTGCGTTTCATCCAGTCTGCCAAATCGTCCAAATAGCAGTACACCACGGGGACGACGACTAAAGTAAGCAAAGACGAGGTAACCACCCCGCCAATCACGGCCTGGCCCATAGGCGCGCGTTGTTCTGAGCCCTCGGACAGGGCAAATGCCAAGGGCACCATGCCAAAGATCATGGCCAAGGTGGTCATCAAAATGGGACGCAAACGCACTTCAGCGGCCAGCAACAGGGCATCGTGGCGGCTCAAGCCAGGTCGCATCGAGCCATCGGCCTGTTCTTGCGGCTCACGGGCGCGAATGGCGAAATCAACCAGCAAGATGGCATTTTTGGTGACCAAACCCATCAGCATGATGACCCCGATGACCGAGAACATCGACAAGCTAGATCCAAACAGCAGCAAGGCCAGCACCACACCAATCAGGGTGAGGGGCAGAGCGGTCATCAAGGCCATGGGCTGCAAGAAGCTTTTGAATTGGCTGGCCAGAATCATGTAAATGAAGACGACGGCCAAGACCAAGGCTGAGATGGCGTAGCCAAAAGATTCAGCCATGTTTTTGGTCGATCCACCAAACTGGTAACGGTAGCCGGGTGGCATTTGGATGCTGTCCATGGCTTTGCGAATGTCGGCAGATACCTCGCCGGTGGAGCGGTTGTAGACGTTGGCGTTGATGGCCACCTCGCGCATCAGGTCACGACGGTTGATTTGGTTGGGGCCCGTGCCTTCTTCCACTTGAGCGACTTGGTTCAAGCGCGCCACGCGGGGGCTGCCGTCAGCATTGGTGCCTAGGGTGAAGGGCAGGTGTTCTAAGTCTTGCATGGCGTTGCGAGCGTTGGGGGCCAAGCGAACGTTCACGTCGTACGTTTGGTCATCGGCAGCACGCCAGTTGGTCACCGTGGTGCCCGCCACCAAAATGCGCAGCTGGTTGGCAACGCTGCCGAGGGATAGGCCGAGGTCGTTGGCCGCTTCGCGTTGCACTTTTACCTCGATCGTGGGCTTGTTGGGTTTCACGCTGGAATCTAAATCGACCAAGCCGGGGATGTTGCGAATTTTGTTCATGGCCTCTGTGGCCAAACGCTCTAGCTCGCGCAAGTCGCTGCCTTGCAGTGAAAATTCCACTTGCTTGTTGCCGCCCACAGTGTCGAGCAAGCCCGCATGGGTGACGGTAATGCCCGGCACTTGGCGCAAGCGCTCACGCAAGATGGCCGACATTTGGTCCACATTGCGTTGGCGGTTTTTGCGGTCGACCAAACGCACATACACGTTGGCGTAAATTTTTCCGTTCGCAGCACCCGTGTTGATGGTCGATAGCGTGTAGCGCACTTCGGGGAACTCGCGGATGATGGCTTCAACTTGTTGGGCTTTGGCTTCGGTCACTTCGAGCGATGAGCCCACGGGTGTGTAGAAGTTGACCGTGGTTTCAGAGAAGTCTGCCTTGGGTACAAACTCGGTGCCCAGCAGCGGCACCATGAAGATGCTCAGCGCAAAGGTGCCAATTGCTAGGGCAACGGTGGCGCGCTTGTGTGCCAAGGCCCATTTCAAAATACGTTGGTACAAGACCACCAGCTTGTCGGTGGTTTGTTCAAACCATGTCGTAACTGGGCCAATGGTTCGGTCATAAAACGCATTCGAGTGGCCATGCGCCCCATGGGCGTGAATGGTTGGGTCATGCCAGATGGATGACAACATGGGGTCGAGCGTGAAGCTGACAAACATTGAAATCAAGACCGCCGCCACGATGGTGATGCCGAACTCGTGGAAGAACTTACCGATGATGCCGCCCATGAACCCAATGGGTAGAAATACCGCCACGATGGACAGGGTGGTGGCCAGCACGGCCAAGCCGATTTCCTGTGTGCCGTCCATCGCTGCTTGGTAAGGTGATTTGCCCATTTGCACATGGCGCACGATGTTCTCACGCACCACGATGGCGTCGTCAATCAACAAGCCCACGCACAGCGACAAGGCCATGAGCGTGATCATGTTGATGGTGAAGCCAAAGATGTACATGAACAAAAACGTACCGATGATGGCAATCGGTAGCGTGAGGCCGGTGATGACGGTGGAGCGCCATGAGTTCAAGAACAAAAACACGATCAGCACCGTCAGCAGCGCACCTTCAATCAGAGTTTGACGCACATTGGCCACGCCGACGCGGATGGGACGTGAGCCGTCTTGCACTTGCTCAAGGCGAACACCTAGCGGCAACTGTGCTTTCATCTCGGCCACGGTTTTGTTAAGGCCATCGATCACGTCGATGGTATTTTCATCTTGCGCTTTTTGCACCGTCATCAGCAAGGTGCGCTGGCCGTTGAACAGGGCCAAGCTCTCGACCTCTTGAGCGCCGTCATTGACTGTGGCTACTTGGTTGAGTCGAATTGGCGTTGTGTTTTTACGCGCCACAATGATTTGGCCAAAGTCTTCGGGGCGCAGCATGCGGCCTTGGATTTGAATGACACGGTCTTGCTGTAAAGACCGTAGGCTGCCCACAGGCAAGTCTTGGGCTTCGGTTTTCACCGCGTTTACCACTTGGTCCGCGCTGATGCCCAGCGACTCCATCGCTTGCGGGTTGAGGTACAAATTGATTTCGCGTTTGGTACCGCCTACCAGCGACACCGAACCCACACCGCGCACGTTCTCTAGGCGCTTCTTTAACACCTGGTCGGCCCAGTTGGTCATCTCCACTGAGGAGAGTGCTTTGCCCCCTTGCGGTGTTTCGGGCACCACCGCTAGCGACCAAATGGCACGGCTCGATGGGTCAAATCGTAAAACTTTGGGTTCTTTCACGTCATCGCGCAGAGTCGGGCGAAGCGCAGCCACTTTCTCTCGCACATCGTCGGCGCCCTTGCGGCCATCAATATGCAGTTGAAACTCAATCACCACCACTGACATACCTTCGTAGCTTCGGGAGGTCAGGGCGCTGATGCCGGCAATTGAGTTGACGCCTTCTTCAATTTTCTTGCTAACTTCGCTCTCCACAATCTCAGGCGACGCGCCCGGATATTCGGTGGTGATCACTACCACCGGAAAGTCGATGTTGGGGAACTGGTCAATCTTGAGGCGTTGGTACGAGAAGAGGCCCAGCACCACAAAGGCGAGCATCACCATGGTGGCAAAGACCGGATTTTTTAAACTGACTTTGGTGAACCACATGCTGCGTCTGTCGCCTTAAGGTGCGGCACTGGCCGCGGAGGCTGCTGCTTTGGCGGTGTACTTCACCAGTATGCCTTCGCGCAGCGCACCGACATTGCTTCTGAGCACGGTGCTGCCTTTCGCCAAACCTGTCACGCCCACCATGGTTTCAGACTCGGGTTGGGCCAAGTCCATCCCGCGCACGCCTAAGGTCACGGTTTTATGCGCCACTTGAAGTTGGTCGCCCACTTGTTCGACCACTTGCACATAAGGTTGCGCGCGGTCGGTTCGTACAGAGGACAAAGGCACAGCCAACGCTTGACTTTTCCCCATGCCCAAAATGCCTTTGGCAAACAAGCCGTGGCGCAAGCCTTCCGCTTTGTCGAGCGCCAAATAAATCAGCACGCTGCGGCTGCCGGTTTGGGCGCTGGGGCTGATGCGCTTGACCTTGGCCCCCACGGTTTGCGGGCGGTCTTCCACTTGCAGCGAGGCGATTTGGCCTACGCGCACATCCATGGATTCGCTGGGGCTCAAGGGCACTTCGACTTCGAGTTGGCTCAAATCCACCAATTCCATGATCTTCGCATCAATCGCGACACGCTCGCCCACTTGTGCGGCACGGCCGGAGACGATGCCCGCAAAAGGCGCGCGCAAGGTGGCGTCGTCCAAGGCTTTGCGGGCCACATCTGCCCCCGCAATCGCTGCTTTGTGGCTGGCCATCGCACCTTGGTAAGAAGCGACAGAATTGTCCATCGCGGCTTTAGAAATGAAGCCTTGGTCCACCAAGGCCTTGTTGCTGTCCCATGCGCGCTGCGCGATTTCCATTTGTGATTTGGCGGCGCTGGCTGTCTCGGCCGCTTGTAGCCAGCGGCGCTGGTATTCGGTGGGGTCGATGCGGGCCAGCACATCACCCGCTTTCACAGCATCGCCTTCACGCGCCACGACTTCTTTCAGCTCGCCTGCTACGCGGGCTTTGATGACGGCATAGTTCACGGCCTTGACAGTGCCTGATACCGCTAAGCCTTGCGTGATGTCGCGCAATTGCGCACTCATCACATCGCTGTT
>CANCGU010000209.1 GCA_947377705.1 Comamonadaceae bacterium | reverse complement strand
ATTTGGTAGTCCTCTAAGGCGGGGTACAAAATTTCTTCGACCACGGGCGACAAGCGGTGAATCTCGTCAATGAACAACACATCGTTTTTTTCTAAGCCTGTCAGCAGCGCCGCCAAGTCTTTGGGCTTTTCCAACACGGGGCCGCTGGTAGAACGCAGGTTCACACCCAGCTCTTGGGCAATGATGTGACTCAGCGTGGTTTTGCCCAAACCGGGTGGGCCGAACAACAACACATGGTCCAAGGCTTCGTTACGCATCTTGGCGGCACCAATGAAAATTTCTAATTGCTCGCGCACCTTCATCTGACCCACGTACTCTTGCAGCAGTTTGGGCCGCAAGGCGCGCTCAATCGCTTCTTCGTTGGGCGACACGGGCGCAGCAGACACCACGCGCGAAGGCACGGGGGAAGGCGCAAAATCGTCGGTCTGGATACTCATGGTTTATTTCGCCAATGCCTTCAAGGCCAGCTTGATACCCTCGCTCACGCCCACATTGGCGGGCAAAGCCTTGAGCGCAGCAGAGGCTTCTTTGTCGCTGTAGCCCAACGCCAACAGCGCTTGCAAGATGTCGCTGGGGTGGTCCGGCGTTGAAAACATGTTGGGGCCAAGGTCTGCGCCCAGCTTGCCTTTGAGTTCCAAGAGCAAGCGCTCAGCGGTTTTCTTGCCAATGCCCGGCACTTTGGTGAGGCGCCCTGCTTCTTGGTCCGACACCGCACGCGCCAGCTCGTCCGCGCTCATGCCACTCAAAATGCCCAAGGCCGTACGGGGGCCTACACCAGAAATTTTGATGAGCAAGCGAAACGTGGCGCGTTCAGACGCAGAGCCAAAGCCATACAAAATTTGCGCGTCTTCGCGCACCACAAAGTGTGTGAGCAAGGACACTTTTTCGCCGGTGGCGGGCAGGTTGTAAAACGTGCTCATGGGCACATCGACTTCGTAGCCCACGCCATTGCAGTCCACCAAAACTTGGGGTGGATTTTTCTCGCTGGGGATGCCTGTTAACTTGCCTATCATTGGGGGACCTTTTTAGGGATTATCGACTTGATTCTTCGCCACACCTTCACCCCGCATAACAACACCCGTTTGTCGCATCTGTGCGGCCCCACCGACGCGCATTTGCGCAGCATCGAATTGGCCTTGGACGTGAAAATCGCTCACCGCCACGAGCAGTTCAAAGTGGACGGCCACAAAGCCAAAGCCACGCGCGCCATGGAGGTGTTGCAAGCCCTGTACGAGCGCGCTGCACGCGTCATTCCACCCGAGCAAGTCCAGCTGATGCTGGCGGGCGACAGTGCCATGGCGGCCGACGATGTCCCCACCTTGCAAACCCGTCGCACCGACCTGCGTGCCCGCACCCCCACGCAAGCCGCGTACTTAGAGAACATTGCCGCGCACGACATCAGCTTTGGCATTGGCCCCGCGGGTACAGGCAAAACCTATTTGGCCGTGGCCTGCGCCGTCGACGCACTGGAGCGCAGCGCAGTGCAACGCATTGTGCTGACCCGTTCCGCAGTGGAAGCAGGCGAAAAACTGGGCTTCTTGCCCGGCGATTTGGGTCAAAAAGTAGACCCGTATTTGCGCCCCTTGTACGACGCGTTGTACGACCTGATGGGTTACGACCGCGTGCAAAAAGCATTCGAGCGCAACGCCATTGAAATTGCGCCACTGGCCTTCATGCGCGGACGCACCCTCAACAACGCCTTCGTCATCTTGGACGAAGCGCAAAACACCACGCCCGAGCAAATGAAGATGTTCCTCACCCGCATTGGCTTTGGTGCCAGGGCGGTGGTGACGGGGGACGTGAGCCAGATTGATTTACCCAAGGGCCAGCTCAGTGGCTTGATTGATGCCGAGCGCGTGTTGAAACGCGTCAAAGGTATTTCAGTCACCCGCTTCACCACTGCCGACGTGGTGCGCCATCCACTGGTGGCTCGGATCGTGGACGCGTATGACGCCCAACGCAGCACCACCACAGGCGCCCCTTCACGTAAACAAGCTTAAAAACATGGCAATGCCCACCTTAGACCTCACCCTGCAATTTGGCGACGTGCCCTACGCTGCACGCCACCGCGCTGCGCTGCCGCGCGCTTTTGTGAACCGTTGCATTCGCAACGCTTTGGGCCACGACGCGGAAATGACGGTGCGTATCGTCGATGCCGAAGAAGGCCAAGCACTCAACAGCAGCTACCGCAAAAAAAACTACGCAACTAATGTGCTGACCTTTGACTACGCCCAAGCACCGATGGTGATGGCCGACCTCGTGCTCTGCGCTCCCGTGGTAGCAGCAGAGGCAAAGGAGCAAGGTAAGTCACTGCAAGCGCACTACGCGCATTTGCTGATTCATGGCGCGTTGCACGCCCAAGGCTATGACCACGAGACCTCGCAAGCCGATGCCAACGAGATGGAAACGCTTGAGATGTTCATCATGGCAAGCCTCGGGTTGCCCTGCCCTTATTGAAACGCCTTCGCCACCTGCGCCCCATGAATGCACCGCTCTCTCCGCCACTGATTCGTTTGCTGCTCTGGACGGGCATGTTGTCGCTGTTGGTGCGCGCATGGATTGGTGCCACCTTTCCCATCACAGGGGATGAAGCTTATTTCTACTGGTGGGGCGTTTATCCAGATTGGGGTTATTACGACCACCCACCGATGGCCGGTTGGACGATTGCGGCGATGCTCAAGTTGTTTGGCGACAGCACCTTCGCCATGCGTATTCCGGCGCTGTTGCTGCCCACGGCTTTGGGTGCGGCTTTGTGGTGGGGGTTTTCGGGCATAGACCGCGAGAAAACCGCATGGGCCATTGTGTTGTTTTGGCTCATGCCCATCAACTGGCTGAATGCGCTGATCACCACCGACACGCCTTTGATTTTTTGGTCTGTCTTGTCGATCAGCGCTTGGGTTCGTGCCGAACAGCGCGCACAGCAAGATCGCAGCACCTACACCCTGTACGCCTTGAGTGGGTTGTTTCTGGGACTCGCGTTCTTGTCCAAATACTTTGCGGTGGTCATTGGCTTGGCGTATTTCGTGTACGTCATCGCGTTCCGTCGTGAGCGCTGGGCAGGCTTTGCACTGCTGGTGCTAGCGGCCACACCAGGCCCCTTGATTAACCTGTGGTGGAACATGGGCCACGGCTGGGCCAACATCATGTTCAACGTTTACAACCGCAACCAAGGCGAAGCGTTTGCTTGGCACAAACCTGCGCTGTACTTGCTGACGTGGGCTTATCTGCTCACCCCAGGGTTTGTATGGTGGGCATGGAAAGAACGTCTGGCTATCGCCGCGGTGGCTCGCCAACACAAGGGATTGGCCACATTGATCGTTGTGCCCTTCGCCTTCTTTGCGCTCATCGCCATGAAGAAAGTGGTGGGCTTGCACTGGGTACTGAATTTCTACCCCTTATTTTTTGTGGCACTCGCTTTTGCCTTGCCCGCAACACAGCTCAAGCGCTGCAGCGTTTGGATGGCGGTGTTCTTAGGCGCGCACCTCATCGCCTTGGCAGCGATGTACAGCACGCAACTCGCGGACTGGAAAAACGTCAAAATTTATCCGGAGATTGTCCGCAGCTACCGCACGCAAGAACTGTTGGCACAAGTGCAAGCCCCCAACACCGTGCTGATGGCCACGTCGTACACGCCCGCATCGATCTATGGCCAGACACTCAAAACCTATGTCCCTGTTTTTGGTGCAGGCAGTTTTCACGCACGCCAAGACGACTTGCTGGTGAACTTTGCCGACTTCGATGGCCGCACCATCCGCATCATTGGCTTTAGCCAACCCAACTTAGACGAGTACCGTGCTTACTTTGACAGCGTGTCACTCATCACGGTGTCGCAAGACGGTGTACCGTTCTACGCGGTGGAGGGGAAAAACTTCAAGTGGACGGTGTACCGCGACACGGTGTTGAAAGACATTTTCAAGCAGCGCCACCAAATTCCGTCATGGTTACCCATGACGGGTTGCCCGTTTTGCCAGCACTACTGCGGTGCCGTGCGTTGCACGCATTAACGGCCTAAGGCGTCTTCCAGCAAGCGCACTTTGACGGTCTTGCCTTTGACGCGCCCTGCACTCAAACGCTTGACCGCCTCACGCGCAATGCTGCGCTCTACCGCCACGTAGGTGGAAAACTCGTTGACGTTGATCTTGCCCACTTGCTCTTTAGTGAAACCTGCATCACCGGTGAGCGCACCCAACACATCGCCTGCGCGAATCTTTTCTTTGCGGCCACCCACAATTTGCAGCGTCGCCATCGGCGGCTGCAAGATGTCGCCTGCGGCTGGCGTCAAACTGCTGAGCGGCGCCCAAACCGATTCGCGGCCTTGCAGTTGCTCAATCTTGCCGACGTTGCCCATCTCGTCCATGCTGGAAAGCGACAGGGCCAATCCCTCAGCGTCGCCTCGACCTGTTCGGCCAATGCGGTGAATGTGCACCTCGGGATCTGGCGTGACGTCGACGTTGATGACGGCTTCTAGGTTGGCCACATCCAAACCACGGGCAGCCACATCCGTGGCAACCAAGACCGAACAACTGCGGTTGGCAAACTGCACCAGCACTTGGTCGCGCTCGCGTTGCTCTAACTCGCCAAACAAAGCCAAAGCACTGAAGCCTTGGGCTTGCAGCACCGTGACCAAGTCACGGCATTGCTGTTTGGTGTTGCAAAACGCCAAGCTAGACTCAGGACGGAAATGGTTGAGCAACTGCGACACGGCGTGCAGTCGCTCGTTGTTACTCACCTGGTAAAAAATCTGCTTGATTTTTTGTGCATCGTGTTGCGCTTGCACTTTGACGGTTTGCGGCTCCCGCATGAACTGCAAGGCGAGCTTGGCAATGCCTTCGGGGTAAGTGGCCGAGAACAACAAGGTTTGACGGTCTTTGGG
>CANCGU010000208.1 GCA_947377705.1 Comamonadaceae bacterium | reverse complement strand
ATCTTGATGACGATTTGCAAAGGCTCGTAGCCAAGGTCATTGGTCAAGTTGGTGCCAATGCCAAACGCAAGTTGGCAGCGGCCACGGAATTGTTGGTACAGCGCAATAATTTTTTCGATGGTGAGGCCATCCGAAAAAATCAAGGTCTTGGTCATGGGGTCTACGCGGTTGTTGCGGTAATGCTCAATCATGCGCTCCCCCCAAGTGAAGGGATCGCCACTGTCATGACGCGCACCGTCGAACAGTTTGCAAAAGTACATATCAAAGTCGCGCAAGAACGGTTCAATGCCATACACATCGCTCAACGCGATGCCTAAGTCGCCACGGTATTCACGCGCCCAAGTTTCGAAACCAAACACCTGGCTGTCACGCAAGCGCGGTCCTAGCGCTTGGCATGCTTGCAAATATTCATGCGCCATGGTGCCTAAGGGCGTGAGGCCAAGTTTCATGGCAAACAAAGCGTTACTGGTGCCTGCAAACTGACCTTCAGACCCAGTTCCCAAACGAGAAATCAATACGCGCAAAATTTCTTCGTGCCAAGCTTTGGAAAAGCGGCGGCGTGTGCCGTAGTCAGCAATTTTCAAATCACTCAAACGCTCTGCATGCAAGGCATGAATTTTTTGATCTAAACGCTTTCGTCCTTCTAAAAAGTCAGGCACTTGTTGCGTGTTGCGAAAGTACACCTCGTTGACAATGGCCAGCACCGGAATTTCAAACAAAATCGTGTGCAGCCAAGGCCCTTGAATGCTGATGTCAATCTCCCCGTTGGAGAGCGCGTTCACTTGAATGTATTTTTCATTCAGACGAAACAGCCCCAAGAAATCGACAAAATCACTTTTGATGAAACGCAAGCTGCGCAACCAAGCCAACTCAGCATCTTGAAACTGCAAACTGCACAACGAGCGAATTTCGTCACGAATTTCTTGCACATAGGGCGCCAGCGCCACACCGGGGTTGCGGCACTTGAACTTGTACGAAACCTGCGCACTCGGGAACTGATGCAACACGGCCTGCATCATGGTGAATTTGTAAAGGTCAGTGTCGAGCAGGCTGGTGATGATCATGTAAAAGCCATTTAAAAAATTAGGCCACCCAATGGGTGAACTCATCCACCGGCACACGGGGTGTGACTAAGGTGTTGACCTTATCAGTTTCATCGGCATAACCCAGCGACATGCCGCACACAAGCATCTGGCCGTCGCTTGCACCGATATGCGGCAAGATGATGCTGTGAAACGCATTCCAGGCCGCTTGTGGGCAGGTGTGCAAACCACGCGCACGCGCAGCGACCATGATGTTTTGAATGAACATGCCGTAGTCCAGCATCGAGCCACGACCCATGACGGGATCAATGGTGAACATCAAACCCACAGGCGCATCAAAAAACTTGAAGTTGCGTTGCTGTTGTTCGTGCATACGATCTTTATCGGCTTTGCCAATGCCCAATAAACCATAAAGACTCCAACCGTTTTCGCGGCGGCGATCAATGTAGGGGCTGACCCACTGCGCGGGATAGTAGTCGTAGGCCTCTTGGTATTGCTTGGCCACTTCGGGGTTCGCGCGAATGGCTTCATGGGCAGCACACACCTTGTCCACCAACGCATCTCGCGTTGCGCCTTGCAACACATAGACCTTCCAAGGTTGGGTATTGGTACCCGAGGGTGCTCGGCTAGCCACTTGCAAAATGTCTGCGATGAGTTCACGCGATACGGTTTGCTGAGTGAATGCTCGCGCAGACATGCGTGAGGTGATGGCGTGGTCGACTGCAGCCACATTCGTCGGGTTGGTCATGTCAGTGTGTCTCCTAGTTATTTAGACAGATTTTGCCAGCGTTGCCAGTACGCATAGGCGACATGGTAAGTATTGACTTGCACCTGCACCGTATCCGCCATTTGGTGGCCATAACCACCGGCCATTGAAAAGGCCAAGGGAATACGTTTGGACCAAGCCCAGTCGAACACTCGGCGGTCGCGCGCCTCTAAGCCATCAAAACTCAGGTTGAGGCGCCCCAAACGATCCCCCTCGTGCGGATCAGCGCCCGCGAGGTAAATCACCAAACCGGGGGTAAAGCGGGCGTCTAGCTCAGTCAAGGCTTGTTCCAACGCTTCTAAATAAGCGGCGTCGTCGCAGCCATCGGGCAAATCCACATCCAAGTCGCTTCGCTCTTTAGCGAACGGAAAATTGCGCGCGCCATGCACGGACAAGGTAAAAACTTGCTCATCTCTCTCAAAGATTCGTGCGGTGCCGTTGCCTTGGTGCACATCCAAATCGATGATGGCCACTTTCAAAGGTTGTTTGTGCAAACGTCCCCACTCGGCCTGCATCAGGCGCGTGGCCACGGCCGCATCGTTGAACACACAAAAACCACTGCCTTTATCGGCATAGGCATGGTGTGTGCCGCCTGCGAGGTTGGCAGACACGCCCTCGCCCCCAAAAAGCGCTGTCTTTGCAGCCATGACGGTGGCACCTGCCGAGCGCCGCGAACGCTCGACCATTGCAGGGCTCCAAGGAAAGCCAATTTCTTTTTGTTGCGCATCGGTCAACGTGCCCCGGACCACCGACTGTATGTAGCTGGGTGTATGCACCAAAGCCAGCTCACCATCACTGGCAGGCTCAGCCGCGGCCAGCTCAACCTCGGGCACGTCCGCCCGCAAACGCTCACGCAGCAGGCGGTACTTCGCCATGGGAAAACGGTGGCCTGGCGGCAAGGGCAACACAAATTGATCTGAATAAAAAGCGCGCATAGCCCTTGGAAACCGCATCAAATAAGGCGGTATTGTCACCAATCTGCAAAAACCTTAGGTTTTAGAACGCCACCTCTAAACACGTCCTCAAAGCCCTAAACCCTCTTGCAAAGCCCCGGGATAACCCTAAACTTCATACCAATGCTGCACTGCAACATTTTTTGCAAGATCACTTAACTTTTGGAGTATCCCCATGATCAACGTTGAACAAATCGCTGCGACCAACAAAGCCAACCTCGACAACCTGTTTGGTTTGTCAAACAAGGCCTTCGCTGGCGTTGAAAAAATGGTTGAACTCAACCTGACTGCTGGCCGTGCTGCCTTGGCCGAATCTGCTGCTCACGCCAAAGCCGTGATGGGCGTGAAAGACGCACAAGAATTGATCGCTTTGCAAACCAGCTTCTTGCAGCCTTTGGCTGAGAAGTCTGCTGCTTACAGCCGCCACATCTATGACATCGCTTCTAGCACTGGCTCTGACTTGACCAAAGGCCTCGAAGGCAAAGCGGCTGAAGGCCAACAAGCAGTTCAGGCTTACATCGAATCTGCTTTGAAGAACGCACCCGCTGGCTCTGAGCAAGCTGTGGCTTTCTTCAAGCAAGCTGTGACAGCCAGCAACACGGCTGTGGAATCTGTGCAAAAAGCTGTCAAGCAAGCTGCTGACTTGGCCGAATCACACATCCAAACAGCCACTGAAACAGCTGTGAAAGCTTCAAAAAGCGCTGCTAAGAAGCGTTAATTTGTAACGATTGTCTCCTCGGATTCTTCGTCACCTCAGGGTGCAGGAATCCCTTCAAGGGCTCGCCGCAAGGCGGGCCCCTTTTTTTGCCCGCTTGGTACATGAAAACCAGTCCGTTACGGAACAGCCAAAGCGAGTTTGAGTTTGGGCAATGCTTGCAGCATGGCAGCGCGGCCCGCTTCAATAGAACGACGGCGTGCGCTGAACTCAGCGCTGCCCACATTGCCCAAGGCGGGGCGAACCACCAAATCGGCCTCGCGTAGTTCAAAGTTATTGATGCTTTTGCCCATGATGGTGAAGGTCTGCATCAAGATGTCAAACATATCGCCCGTCTTGCCTGTTTCGGGTGGGCTGGAAATGTCAATCGCCAAAACATACTCAGCCCCCATTTGACGTGCATAGCGCACGGGAACGGGAGAAGCCAAGCCACCGTCGACAAACTCTCGGTTACCAATGCGCACCGGTTCAAACACCGCAGGCACAGCACTCGAGGCACGCACAGCCGTGCCTAAATCACCACGCTGGAACAACACACCATCGCCTGTGCGCAAATCCGTCGCCACGATACCAAGTGGCATCTTGAGTTCTTCGATGCGCCGTCCCCCCGTTTGCTTATTCACATATCGCGCCAATCCGTCGCCCCGCATCATGCCGCGGCCCAGCAAAGGAACGGTCCAATCCGTGATGGTGGCCTCTTCCATGGTTTCCGCTGCTTTTTGCAACTGCGCACCATTTTTCCCACTGGCGTAAAAAGCCGCCACCAAACTCCCCGCAGATGTGCCCACCACCAAATCAGGCTTGATGCCCGCCTCTTCCAGCACCTGAATGACGCCCACATGCGCAAAGCCACGCGCGGCGCCACCCCCTAAGGCCAAGCCAAACTTTGGCACGCGCTTGACCACAGGCGTCTCAGAAGCGCCCCCCTCGGGTGATGGCAAAGGACCACGCGAAGCGCAACCGGCCAACACAGCAAGGCTGAGCACCAAGAAGGACGAACGCAAACGGAACAAAGCAGGCAATAAACACGAAATCATGCACAAGCCTTCACAAAAATAATCTCTTACTAGGGATTGTCCTAGATCACGTTTGTCAACCCATGCCATCCCGCATAATTGACGTTTACGTAAACGTAAACCACCATTCAACAGACGGGAGATTCTCATGGACATCAAAGGCAAAGTTTTCATCGTCACTGGCGGCGCATCGGGCTTGGGCGAGGGCACAGCACGGGCGTTGGCAGCCAAAGGCGGCACCGTGGTCATTGCGGACATGCAAGCCGACAAGGGCGAAGCCGTGGCCAAAGACATTGGCGGCGCCTTTGTGAAATGCGATGTGAGCAACGAAGCAGACGGCCAAGCCGTGGTGGCCAAAGCCGTGTCACTGGGCAAACTCATGGGCTTGGTCAACTGCGCGGGCGTCGCCCCTGCAGAAAAAACCGTAGGCAAAAACGGCGCGCATGCTTTGAGTAG
>CANCGU010000207.1 GCA_947377705.1 Comamonadaceae bacterium | reverse complement strand
CAGCGGTAAACATTGACATCGTCAGTCCTTGATCACGGATAAAGAGGGGAGGTTAGGTAAACAAGTGAAGTCTGCGGTAGGCTTGCACGTTCGGCCTGAATTTTAAGGGTCAACCCGCAGTGTTTTTTGAGTCCCACGTTTTTTTCAAGCCATACAGTTTTGACCACCATGTCTGAAATCGCAGAAACACTTCCTGACGTAACGCCCGCCCCCGAGGCCGGCGCAGCCACAGACGCGCCAAAAGGCACGATGGTCAGCTACCCCGGCTCGCCGTTTGAGCTGTTTCAGCCGTACCCGCCTGCGGGCGACCAGCCCACGGCGATTGCGCAGTTGATCGAGGGAGTCAACGATGGCGAGGTGTTTCAAACCCTGTTGGGTGTGACGGGCTCGGGCAAAACCTTCACCATGGCCAATGTGATTGCCCAACTGGGGCGACCCGCCATCATCTTTGCGCCCAATAAAACCTTGGCCGCACAGCTCTACAGCGAGTTTCGTGAGTTCTTCCCCAACAACGCGGTGGAGTATTTCGTCAGCTACTACGACTACTACCAACCTGAGGCCTATGTGCCCCAACGCGATTTGTTCATCGAGAAAGACAGTGCCATCAACGAGCACATCGAGCAAATGCGTTTGAGCTGCACCAAAAGCATCTTGGAGCGCCGCGATGTGATCGTGGTGGCCACGGTGTCGGCCATCTACGGCATTGGTGAGCCCGAGAGTTACCACCAGATGATCATGACGCTGCGCGCGGGCGACAAAGTTGGCCAGCGGGACGCCATCGCCCAACTGGTGCGCATGCAGTATGAGCGCAATGACCAAGATTTTTCACGCGGAAAATTCCGCGTGCGCGGCGACACGATTGACGTGTTCCCTGCCGAGCACTCCGAGCTGGCGATTCGCATTGAGCTGTTCGATGACGAGATTGAAAGCCTGCAACTGTTTGACCCACTCACGGGCCGTATTCGTCAAAAGATTCCGCGTTTCACCATTTACCCATCGAGCCATTACGTTACGCCGCGTGACCGCGTGTTGGCTGCGGTGGAGACCATCAAGGTAGAGCTGGCCGAGCGTTTGAAAGAACTGGTGGGCATGAACAAGCTGGTCGAAGCCCAGCGCCTAGAACAGCGCACACGCTTTGATTTGGAAATGTTGAGTGAAGTGGGCCACTGCAAAGGCATTGAGAACTACACCCGCCATTTGTCGGGCGCACCTCCTGGCGCACCGCCCAGCACCTTGACCGATTACATGCCCAAAGACGCGGTGATGTTTTTGGACGAAAGCCACGTCATGATTGGCCAGCTTGGCGGCATGTACAACGGCGACCGTGCGCGCAAGACCACGCTGGTGGAATACGGTTTCCGTTTGCCCAGCGCCTTGGATAACCGCCCGCTCAAGCTGGAAGAGTTTGAAAAGCGCATGCGCCAAGTGGTGTTTGTGTCGGCCACACCCGCCGAGTATGAAAAGACCCACGCCAGCAAAGTGGTGGAGCAGCTGGTGCGCCCCACCGGTTTGGTCGACCCCTTGGTGGAGGTGCGTCCCGCCACGCACCAAGTGGACGATGTGCTGCAAGAAATTCGTATTCGTGTGGAGCTGAACGAGCGTGTGCTCATCACCACGCTCACCAAGCGCATGGCTGAGCAGCTGACGGATTACCTGACCGACAACGGCGTGAAAGTGCGCTACATCCACAGCGATGTGGACACGGTGGAGCGCGTCGAAATCTTGCGCGACTTGCGCTTGGGCACGTTTGACGTGTTGGTGGGCATCAACTTGCTGCGCGAAGGCATTGACTTGCCCGAGGTCTCGCTGGTGGCCATTCTGGATGCCGACAAAGAAGGCTTCTTGCGCTCTGAGCGCAGCTTGATTCAAACCATTGGCCGCGCTGCGCGTAACCTGAGTGGCAAAGCCATTTTGTATGCCGACCGCATGACTGAGTCGATGAAAAAAGCCATTGGCGAAACCGAGCGTCGACGCACCAAGCAAATTGCGCACAACCTAGAGATGGGCATCACACCGCGCGGCGTGTTCAAACAAGTGCGCGATTTGATCGATGGCGTTTACAGCGAGAAAGCGGGCAAAGAAGCCCAAGAGCGCGAAATTCAACGCGCAGCCATTGAAGACATGAGCGAACGCGATGTGGCCAAAGAAATCAAGCGTCTAGAGAAGCTGATGATGGAACACGCCCGCAACCTCGAGTTCGAAAACGCCGCCCGCGTGCGTGACCAACTCGCCACGCTCCGCGAGCAAGCTTTTGGCGGGGCAGGGCACGACAACATCAAGGTTTAAAAACCGAGTACCCGAGCAAATCCGTGGGGATTAGGCTATACTTGACCTAATTAGTCGACAAAGCCCAACCACAGAGAGGAGCTTGCCATGCGTCTCACCACCAAAGGCCGTTTTGCGGTCACCGCCATGATTGATTTGGCCCTGCGACAAAACAGCGGCCCTGTCACCTTAGCCGCCATCAGCCAGCGCCAACAAATTTCGTTGTCTTACCTCGAGCAGCTGTTCGGTAAGTTGCGCCGCCATGATTTGGTGGAATCCACCCGAGGTCCTGGCGGCGGCTATTCGCTGGGCCGCAAAGCGGCAGACATCACGGTGGCTGACATCATTGTGTCGGTGGATGAGCCCATCGATGCCACCCATTGCGGTGGCAAAGAAAACTGTTTGGGCGAAACCGGCCGCTGCATGACACACGAGCTGTGGGCTTCGTTGAACCAGCGCATGGTCGAGTTCTTGGATTCAGTCACTCTGCAAAAGCTGGTGGATGACCAAATCGCCAAAGGCGTGGAAATTGAAAACAAGCCCACCTTGAAGCGCGCCATTTCCCCTATGCCAGTGGTCAAGCCCATTCGCGTGAATGCCCCTAACTCTGTGTTCGCCCTCGGCAACACTCTTGCTAAATCTTGATTGAGCCCATCATGGACATGACACCCCATTTCCCCATTTACCTCGACTACGGCGCGACCAATCCGTGTGACCCACGCGTGGTGGACGCCATGATTCCTTGGTTGCGCGAGCACTTTGGCAACCCCGCATCACGCAGCCATGCGTGGGGCTGGGAGGCAGAAGCCGCGGTTGAAAAAGCCCGTGAAGATGTGGCTTCTCTCATCGGTGCCGATCCCCGCGAAATTGTGTGGACCTCGGGTGCGACCGAGTCGAACAACCTCGCCATCAAAGGCGCGGCGCATTTCTACAAGTCCAAAGGCAAGCACCTCATCACGGTGAAGACCGAGCACAAAGCTGTGCTCGACACCATGCGTGAGTTGGAGCGCCAAGGCTTTGACGTGACTTACCTCGATGTGCAAGAAGACGGCATGTTGAGCATGGACGTGCTCAAAGCGGCGATTCGTCCTGACACTATCCTGATCAGCGTGATGTTCGTGAACAACGAAATTGGTGTGATCCAAGACATCGCTGGTATTGGCGCGATGTGCCGTGAAAAAGGCATCATCTTCCACGTCGACGCTGCACAAGCCACTGGCAAAGTTGAGATCGACCTGACCACCTTGCCTGTTGACTTGATGAGCTTGGCCTCGCACAAAACCTATGGCCCCAAAGGCATTGGCGCTTTGTATGTGCGCCGCAAGCCACGCGTGCGCTTAGAAGCGCAAATGCACGGCGGCGGTCACGAGCGTGGCATGCGCAGCGGCACTTTGCCCACTCACCAATGCGTGGGCATGGGCGAAGCGTTCCGCATTGCCAAAGAAGACATGGCCAAAGATTTGGCCAAAGCCAAGGCTTTGCAAAAGCGTTTGCTCGATGGCTTCAAAGACATGGAGCAAGTCTTCATCAACGGCAACATGGAACACCGGGTGCCCCACAACTTGAACATCAGTTTCAACTACGTGGAAGGCGAGTCGCTCATCATGGGTATCAAGGGCTTGGCGGTGTCGTCAGGTTCGGCCTGTACTTCAGCCAGCTTGGAGCCCAGCTATGTGTTGCGCGCCTTGGGCCGCAGCGATGAGTTGGCGCACAGCAGCTTGCGCATGACGATTGGCCGCTTCAGCACGGAAGAAGAAATTGATTACGCGATTGAAACCATTCGCCTCAACGTGGCCAAGCTGCGTGACCTGAGCCCACTGTGGGACATGTACAAAGAAGGCATCGACATCAGCACCATTCAATGGGCTGCGCACTAATTAAGGAGATTCACCATGGCTTATTCTGAAAAAGTGGTTGACCACTACGAAAACCCTCGCAACGTCGGCTCCTTTGACAAGGGCGACGATTCTGTGGGCACTGGTATGGTGGGCGCGCCCGCTTGCGGCGACGTGATGAAGTTGCAAATCAAGGTCAACCCCACCACGGGCGTGATCGAAGATGCACGCTTCAAAACCTACGGCTGCGGCTCGGCCATCGCTTCCAGCTCGCTTGTGACTGAGTGGGTCAAGGGCAAAACCTTGGACGAAGCGGCTGCTTTGAAGAACAGCGAAATCGCTGAAGAGCTAGCGCTGCCTCCTGTGAAAATTCACTGCTCCATCTTGGCTGAAGACGCCATCAAGGCGGCTGTGGATGATTACAAAAAGAAACACGCAGCGTAAAAATACCATGGCGATCACACTGACTGAAGCCGCGGCACGACATGTGACCCGCTACTTGGCCAAGCGCGGCAAGGGTGTGGGCGTGCGTTTGGGTGTCAAAACCACGGGTTGTTCGGGCTTGGCGTACAAGCTGGAGTACGTGGACGAACAAGAACCTGAAGACGTGATTTTTGAAGACCACGGTGTGAAGGTGCTGATTGACCCCAAGAGCTTGGCCTACATCGACGGTACGCAACTGGACTTCGTGCGCGAAGGCCTGAACGAGGGCTTCAAGTTTTTGAACCCGAACGAACGTGACCGTTGCGGTTGCGGCGAATCGTTCCGTATTTAAATTTCGATAGATTAAAGCGAGGCGTGACGTGAACGAACCGGCCCTGCCGTTGTCGGCCCAGCTCGCGGTCAGCGACTTTG
>CANCGU010000206.1 GCA_947377705.1 Comamonadaceae bacterium | reverse complement strand
GAGCAAATGTTTTTTGCGGTCTAAGCCACCTGCAAAGCCTGTGAGAGAACCGTTTGCGCCCAACACCCTGTGGCAAGGCACGATGATGCTGTGTGGGTTTTGGCCGATGGCTGCGCCTACGGCGCGCACGGCTTTGGCGTTGTCAATGTTGCGTGCGATGTCGCCATAAGTGCTGGTGTGTCCGTAGGGGATGCGCTGCAAGGCCTGCCACACAGCGCGTTGAAACGGGGTGCCCCAAGCGGGTTGCAGTTGAATTTCAAATGTTTGACGTTCGCCTTGAAAGTACTCGGCCAGTTGTGTTGCCGCCGCTATCAAGATTGGGTGTGCGTTGTCGATGACCCATGCGCGGCTGTCGGGCAGGTGCTCTTGCCGATGCACAAACCACACGCCCACCAATCCTTGCGCCTTGGCGGCGAGCATCACATCGCCAAGCGGCGACGTGGTGTGCATTTGGTGGATGGCGGTCGTTGACATCGTGCTTTTGAGCGGGTGTTTGCCCATCATAGTGGGCCTGGGAAAGCGGGGGCTTGGCTCTCTACAATCTCATCACTATGCAAGTCAACGCCTCCATTTTTAAAGCCTACGACATCCGCGGTGTCGTTCCCTCCACCCTGAATGTTGAAGTGGCCGAAGCGCTAGGTCGTGCTTTTGGCACGCATGCAGCGGCCTCTGGCGAAACCACGGTGGCGGTGGGCCGTGATGGCCGCTTGAGTGGACCTTCGCTGGTCGAGGCGCTCATTCGTGGCTTGGTCGCTGCAGGTGTGCAAGTGATCGATGTAGGCGCTGTCACCACGCCCATGCTTTACTTTGCCGCCTGTACTTTGTGCAAGAGCGGCATTCAAGTCACGGGCAGCCACAACCCCAAGGACTACAACGGTTTCAAAATGGTCTTGGGTGGTCGCGCCATTTATGGCGACGAAATCCAAGGCTTGCGCGACATCATGCAAGCCGAGAGCTGGACGCTCAAAGCCGGCGGCAGTGTGAAGCAGGTGGATGTGACCGCTGATTACATGGCTCGCATCGTGGGTGATGTGCGCTTGAGCCGCCCCATGAAAGTGGTGGTCGATTGCGGCAACGGCATAGCCGGTGCGACAGCCCCCGGCATCTTCCGCGCCTTGGGCTGTGAAGTCATTGAGCTGTTCAGCGAGGTGGATGGCAACTTTCCCAACCACCACCCAGACCCCAGCAAGCCTGAGAATTTGAAAGACGTCATTGCGGCCCTCAAAACCACAGGCGCGGAATTGGGCTTGGCCTTTGATGGCGACGGTGACCGCTTAGGCATCGTTACCCAAGACGGCGAAACGATTTACCCCGACCGCCAAATGACCTTGTTTGCACAAGACGTGTTGTCACGCGTGCCCGGTGGCGCGATTGTGTTTGACGTCAAGTGCTCGCAGCGTTTGGCCCCCGCCATTCGCGCAGCGGGTGGCCAAGCCTTGATGTTCAAAACAGGCCATTCCCTCATCAAAGCCAAGATGAAAGAAGTCGATTCGCCTTTAGGCGGTGAGATGAGCGGGCACATCTTCTTCAAAGAGCGTTGGTTTGGTTTTGACGATGGCACCTATGCGGGTTGCCGCTTGCTCGAAATCGTCAGCCGCAGCACCGATGCCAATGCCGTACTCAATGCCTTGCCCACCAGCTTCTCCACGCCTGAGTTGAATGTGGGCTGCGCCGAAGGCGAGCCACACCGCTTGAGCGCTGAGTTGCAACAGCTGGTGTCTTCGGGTGAATTGCCTTCGCCCGAGTTCAAGCCAGAGGCTTGTGTGATTGATGGCCTGCGTATCGACTGGGCCGATGGCTTCGGTTTGATTCGCGCCTCCAACACCACGCCCGTCTTGGTGCTGCGCTTTGAAGGCCAAACCCAAGCCGCGCTGGACCGCATTGAGCACGACATGCTGACGCTGTTGCGTCGCGTCAAGCCCGATGCCAAGTTCCAAGAGGCCGCGCATTGAGCTTGCGTGATCGACAAGCACCCCTGAAGGTGCTCATCATCAAACTCTCGTCTTTGGGCGATGTGGTGCACACCATGCCCGCCGTGATGGACATTCAAGCGGCCTTCCCCAACGCCCAAATTGACTGGGTGGTCGAGCGTGGCTTTGCACCCTTGGCTGCGCGTTGCGCTGCGGTGCACCGTGTGATTCCGTGTGACCTACGCCGCTGGCGCAAAGGGTTTTTCAAAACCGACACCCGCGCGCAAACACGCACTGAGTGGCAGGCCTTCAAAGTCGATTTGCAGCAAGAGGCGTATGACGTCATCCTCGATTTGCAAGGCCTGACTAAGTCGGCTTTGGTGGCCTGGTTGGCGCGCAAAGCCAAAGGTGGCAAGCGCTATGCCTTGGCCAACCGCACTGAGGGCTCGGGCTACGAGCGTCCCACACGTTGGGTGGCCGATGTGGCCGTGCCCATCACACCTCACATCCACGCAGTCGAGCGTGGCCGTGTGCAGTGCGCTAAAGCCTTGCGCTATGACCTGCCTGCACATATGAACTATGGCTTGGGCCTTGCTGCAACGCAGCGCAAACCCTTGGTGGTTTTGGTGCATGGCACCTCGCGTGCAGACAAAGAATGGCCCTTGACCAACTGGTTTGAAATAGGCGGTCGCTTAAAGCAACAAGGCTTCGATGTGGCCTTGCCACATGGCAATGAAGCAGAACGCTTGCGCAGCGAAGCCATGGCCGACATGCTGCCTGGCGCGGTGGTGTGGCCCCGTTTGTCGCTGGACCAACTCACCACTGAGATGGCGCAATGCACCGGTGTGATTGGGGTGGACAGCGGTTTGAGCCACATCGCTGTGGCGCTGGATTTGCCTCATGTTCAGATTTACAACTTCGACACCGCGTGGCGTACAGGTCCTGAAGGTTTGACGCGCCAATCCAGCGTGGTGGATTGCCCCACGCCCAGTGTGGATGCCGTGTGGGATGCGTGGCAAACTTGCTTGCACGCGGAGGTCAGTTAATCGTGATACTGCAAATTTACAGTGCGGCGATGTGGGCCTTGCAGCCCTGGTTGCGCCGCAAGTTACAACGCCGTGGTCGTGATGAGGCGGGGTATTTACATGCCGTTGAAGAGCGATTTGGCCATTACACGCAGCCCACCAATCCATCGCTGGTTGAGGGGAGTTATGTCTGGGTGCATGCGGTGTCTTTGGGTGAAACCCGTGCGGCGGCGGTACTTCTGCAAGCTCTGCGTGCCGCGCAACCCGACATTCGCATTTTGCTCACGCACGGCACAGCCACGGGCCGCGCACAAGGGGCGAGCTTGCTGCAAGATGGCGATGTGCAAGTGTGGCAACCATGGGATACGCCTGCTGCGCTACAACGGTTTTTAGCGCAATTCAAACCACGTATGGGCATCGTTTTGGAAACCGAACTTTGGCCCAATTGGGTGGCGCAATGCAATAAAGCCCATGTGCCGTTGGTGCTCGTGAATGCGCGTATGAGCGAGAAAAGTATGCGCCAAGCGCAGCGCTTGGCTTGGCTGTCGCGTCCTGCGTACCAAGGCTTGTCGGCGGTGCTGGCACAAACGCAAGCCGATGCTGACCGTTTGGGCACTTTAGGTGCGAAGGTCGATGCTGTCTTCGGCAATTTGAAATTCGATGCCAAGCCAGATGCCACACAACTTGTACAAGCCCATACTTGGAAGCAAAAACTCAAACGCCCTGTGTTGCTGTTCAGTAGCTCGCGCGAAGGCGAAGAAGTTATGTGGCTGGACACGCTGCAAGCCTTGAAAGATGCACCGCTAGACCACCAAGACCACCTCCACGCGGTGCATTGGTTGATCGTCCCACGTCATCCACAACGTTTTGATGATGTGGCGACCTTGATGGCCGAGCGTGGCTGGAAAGTTTCTCGCCGCAGCCAATGGGCGGATGGGCCAGATACGAATCATTCCGACGATGTCGACACCATTTGGCTTGGCGACTCGTTGGGCGAAATGGCGTTGTACTACGGCTTGTCGGACGTCGCTTTGCTGGGCGGCAGTTTTGCACCCTTGGGCGGGCAGAATTTGATTGAGTCCACGGCTTGTGGTTGCCCTGTGGTGATGGGCCCGCACACCTTTAACTTTGCTGAGGCTGCACAGTTGGCGCAAGAGGCAGGTGCCGCTTTGCGCGTGGAAGACATGGCGCAAGCCGTGAGCACGGCTTTGCAAATGGTGAGGTCTGACCTAGATGAGCGCGCGCACGTCCAAGCGTGCATGGCATTTTCACAAGCCCACCGTGGCGCAGCACAGCGCACGGCTGAAGCATTGCGACCGTACTTGAAAACGAATTAAGGCGCGAGCAAATCGTTGATGGGCTGCAAGTCTGCTGGTGTCAACGTGCCAGCGGCCTGGCGCAGTTTCAAATTGCTCACCAACACGTCGTAACGCGCTTTGGCCAAGTCACGCTTGGTTTGGTAGAGCTGACTTTGTGAGTTCAACACATCAATGTTGATGTTGACACCCACAGAGTAACCCAGTTTGTTGGCATCCAAAGCGCTTTGGCTAGAGGCTTCTGCGGCTTCATAGGCCTTGACTTGACTCAGACCGGCAACCAAACCGAAGTAGGCTGTGCGGGTGGCTTGTGCCGTTGAGCGGCGGGCATTCTCGTAATCTGCTCGTGCTTTGTCCTCTAGCGCCACTGTTTCTTTCACGCGGTACATGGTGCTAAACCCCGCGAAGATCGGTACGTTGAGAACCACTGCCGCAGATGGACTGAAGACGTGATTTGAACTTGCCAAAGCCGTGGTTGACGTGCCATTCACGTTACGAGCCCCTGCATAAGAAAGCTGGGCGTCCACAGTAGGTTTATGACCCGCGTTGGCTTTGTTGACTTCGAGCGAGGCTATTTCAAGGGCAAGTTGCGCTTGACGCACAGCGGAACTTGCGGACTCAGATTGGTTCACCCATGTGTTGACATCGTCTGCGGGTGGTTCAATGAGTTTGGTGTTGTCCGCCAAGCGTTTGGGCTTCGCGTTGCTCA
>CANCGU010000205.1 GCA_947377705.1 Comamonadaceae bacterium | reverse complement strand
GGCAACAAATTCTCAAACACGTGTGGGATATCAGCTTTGATCCAGAGACCAACGTGGTCGATGTGTGTGTGTTGCGTATCAAACGAAAACTCGCCAGAGGTCCTGAAGGACATTCCTCCCCGATTGAGTCTGTTCGTGGCGTTGGGTATCGTTTGCAGGTGGAGGGCTAGGCGATGCGGCCTTCATTTAAGCTTTTGGTATTGATTCAGATGACCGTGATGATTTTTGTCATCATCGGCTCCAATCGAATGATCGCGCAATATTTTTTGACCAATCAGCTACGTGACGAAATTCATCACGAAATGGGGGAGGCTTTGGTTGCCTGTGAGTCCCGTTTCAATGACCGCGAGCGGTTTCTTGCATGCTTCAAAGCACGCAAAATTGGCAGCATCATCAGCAACGTGGCTGATTACTACGTGTTGTGTCAAACACCTACCCATACAGCGGATCCGTTGTATGCGGATGTGTGTCGCAGAAAAGACGTCGCAGATTTTTGGCGCAGCAAAGATTCAGTGGTAATTGACAATCTTCAATTTTCAACAGGCCAGTTAGCTGGCAAAGAGTGGATGGCTGTGCGCTTTGCACAAAGGACTGATGGCCCAGAGCTGTGGGTCACACAAAGTCATGCAGACACCATGGTCTATCAAATGTGGAACTTACGCGACCGTAATTTGATGCGCGTTTTACCGATCATTTTCGTCATGGTGCTTTTATTAAATTTTTACATCATGCGTTTGCTGATGAAGCCTGTCTTGGCAATTGAGTCTAGCTTGTCGAACCTCGATGCATCCAACTTGCTCGAAACCAAACCCATGCAAGCGCCTTACCGCGAGTTTGAGAAACTCGTCAGTGTGTTTGAAGACTTGCGCCTTCGCTTGAATGACAGTTTTATCAAAGCGCGACGATTTACGTCTGATGCGTCGCATGAGTTGCGTACGCCACTTACGATTTTGAGGGGAAGTGCTGAACGCTTGTTGCATGAATTACCCGTTGGCAGCGAGCAGCAAATTCGTGTGCGAAACATGGGTGACGAGGTGGAGCGCTTGATCGAAATCACAGAAAAGTTATTGCTGCTGTCGCGCGCGGATGCCAACAGCCTGAATCAAACCCTGACGGATGTTGATTTCACTGCACTGATGATGCAAATGCTTCAAGGCGCGAAAACATTCAACCCCAGTCTGAAAATCACCAGCGAAGTCGCGCATGATGTGGTGTGGCATTGCGATAAAACCTTGGTCAATCAACTCATTCACAACCTCTACACCAATGCGGTGAATTACAACCAACCTAAGGGGTGGATTCATATCGAATTGACGCAATCAGAGGGGGGGCTGAGGTTAACGATCGAAAACTCCGTGGTCACATTGCCGGCAGATTTGAACGACCGGGCTTTCGAGCGTTTTTACCGTGGAGACGCTGCACACGCGCGAGACGTGGACGGTTTGGGATTGGGTTTGAGCATTTGTTTGGAAATTGCCAAATTGCATCACGGAACCTTGACTGTGAACGCCACAGAAAAAAATACAGTTCTTGTGACCTTGACAGCGCCGCTCCAACGAACCGCTTGAACGTGTTTGATGACAAACACTTCATTCTTCTTGTCTATGACGGTGTTGTCACCCAACTATTTCTTTGATTAATTAACGTAGCCTCATGGCTACGCAAGCGCTTCAAGTTAATTTATTAAATGACCTCAAAGTTGAGGCTGGAGAGCTTGATGTTGGTGGTGAGCCAATTCATCTCACACCTTACTTAACACTTGCCTGCGCCTTGCTTTACATGGTCGCGTCTGATGGCGAACTGGGTGCCGAAGAAAGCAGTCATCTTCAATCTGTGCTGGGCGGGGATGAAGAGGTGTTGCGTTACGGTGTGCACTTTGTGCAAACGGTGTCGGTTGATTGGTTTTTGATTCAAGCCCCCGAGTTTCTGAGCACGAAAGACAAGTGGTGCATTCTTGCCAACGTGTGCGATGCACTCCTGTCTGATGGCCATGCTGACAATGCTGAATTGGCACTGTTTGCGCGGTTAAGGCAAGCCTTTGGCGTGAGTGAGAAACAGTTTGAACCCTTGTTCAAAATACTGACGCTGAAAAACGATAAATCTATTTTGGGGCGCTACGCGGGTGTGCGGGAAGATCGTCAACCCATGACGCCGCATTTGGCTTTGGCTTGTGCGCTGCTGTACATGCTGACCTCGGATGGCGCGATTGGTACCCAAGAGATTGGTCAGCTTGAGTCTGTGATTGGTCAGTTTGAAGAGCTTCAAAAAGTAGCGTTGAGCTATGTGCGCTCAGTCAAGATGAAAGCATTTTTAGATGAGGCGTCGGCTGTTCTAAGTGCTGAACAAAAACTCTACATCCTCACCAATGTGTGTGATTCGATGTTGGCGGATGGTGAAGTTGCCAACGTCGAAGACAAGCTTTTTATGTCGATGCTGCATGCGTTTGGTTATAACGAGGCGTCGTTTGCTCGGTTCTACCAAGTACTCGAGACCAAGAACGTCAAGCCCTTTGATACCAGCACATTCAAAAACCTAGTCAAGCATGAGCGCGTTGCCAGCACTGATGATGCAGAGGGTGAGATATTCGATAACAGGTTAAATGCATCCAAGTCATCGACAGCCTCCAGCGGCATACGCGATGCAGCCAATCAAGCTGGGGTTGGTGTTGGCGTGGCAGAGTTGGAAATGAGTCAGTTCATCTCGCGCCAGATGCAGGACAACAAGCAAAGCCTCGCGACTGATTTTGATGGCAAGGCCAATATGGCCAAAGTCGAGCAGAACGCAACGGATGGCCTGAATTTGCAACAGATCGATACCTCTGCGGGCGATCTCAATCGACAAACTATTGAATCCTCTGCCTCTGCTAGAAATGATCAGTTGATTGAAAGTGATGCTGCAGAAGTGAATCGACAAGTCATTGAAGTTGATGTTGTGGTGCCGCACACCGACACGATTGAGGTCGAAGTTCGTGCGCAAAACATCCAAGAAGTGGTGGGGCAGGTCAATAAACGGTTGGACCATTTCGAAGCCGCGAATTTCAGCTTTCTTCAGATCGGACGCGCGCAAAAATTCACAGATGACTTTGTGCTGATTGAAGAAGATGCGTCAGGTGCTAACCGGCAGTTGTTAGACACCTCATTTTTGAGAATGGGGATTGCGGTGGATGCGACGCAGACACACAATGGCGCTGCTTCTGCTTCTGCAGACGGTTTCGTTGTAGCGATTGATGCGCAAGCGTCAGGCAGTGGCCAAGCCGTACCCAGCTCTACCAGCTTCTCTCACAAAGACGATGGTTTGATCTCAGTTAAAGCGGTTTGGTCAGATCCGAAAAATAACAAATCATCGGCGGGTTTGCGGCTTTACAGTGGCGAGGCATCCTTGATCACTCGTCAATTTGTTTTCCCTTACAAGCAGGTTGCAGTGGCGCTGGCGGCCATTGTGTTTGCCACGCCCATCTACACTCGGCCCGCACAAAGCCGCGATGTTGCTGGGCCCTTGGTCATGCTGCATGAGTTCAAGCCCGAATTGCGTGAGCACCAGCAGGCGCTTGATGCTGAATTGGCCGATTTGCCGCAAGTCCGCTAGTGGTGTGCGGGCGGTGACGGCCGCAGAGCGCATAAACTCTGTCGCTTATGTTGATCCTCGGTATTGAATCCTCTTGCGACGAAACCGGTGTGGCACTGGTCCGCTCTGAAGGCGCAGCCTTGCCCGCCTTGTTGTCGCACGCGCTTTATAGCCAAGTGGCCATGCATGTGGCCTATGGCGGTGTGGTGCCCGAGCTGGCCAGTCGCGACCACATTCGCCGCGTCATTCCCCTGGCGCGTGAGGTGATGGCCGAGGCCAAACAAACTCTGCAAGACGTCGATGTTGTGGCTTACACCCGTGGCCCTGGCTTGGCGGGCGCTTTGCTGGTTGGGGCTGGCGTGGCTTGCGCGTTGGGTGCTGCTTTGAACAAGCCTGTGCTGGGCGTGCATCACCTCGAGGGCCATTTGTTGTCACCTTTTTTGAGCGAAGACCCGCCTGAGTTTCCGTTTGTGGCGCTTTTGGTGTCGGGCGGCCATACGCAGCTGATGCGTGTGGATGGGGTGGGGCGCTACGAATTGCTGGGCGAAACCATTGATGACGCAGCGGGCGAGGCATTTGATAAGTCAGCCAAGCTCATGGGTTTGGGTTATCCCGGTGGCCCCGCTTTGTCAAAACTGGCCGAGCAGGGTGACCCTTCGGCCTTCAAGCTGCCACGGCCCTTGCTGCACAGCGGTAATTTAGATTTTTCATTTGCGGGCCTGAAGACGGCGGTAATGACCCAAGCCAAAAAGCTGGGCGATGACTTAGACGCCCGAAAAGCCGATTTGGCTGCGTCTACCGAGGCAGCCATTGTCGAGGTGCTGCTGAAGAAGTCGGTTACCGCTTTGCGCGAAACCGGCCTGAAACGCTTGGTGGTAGCCGGTGGTGTGGGTGCCAATCGGCATTTGCGCGAGCAGCTCAATGCGGCTTGCAAGCGCCAAGGCGTGCGGGTGCATTACCCCGAGCTGCATTTGTGCACCGACAACGGCGCCATGATTGCCATGGCGGCTGCCATGCGCCTGCAAAGCGGTGAGGGTGGTGTTGCCCAAGCCCAGGCGCGCTACAGCTTTGACGTGAAACCCCGCTGGCCGTTGGCCGAGTTGGCTTAATTCTGGCTTCTGAGCCCAAGGTGGCTGCGCCTGCTATACTCTGTGGGCTTTACCTTTCGGGGTAGGCACAGCACGTTGCACCAACTTCCACGGTGCAACGCAAGTCAAATATTTAAGGAAAAAACCATGTTGACAGCAAAAATTGCTGAAGTCGTTAAAGACAACGCACGCGCCGCCGGCGATACAGGTAGTCCCGAAGTCCAAGTGGCTTTGTTGACCGCTCGTATCAACGAACTCACACCTCACTTCAAACAACACGCCAAAGATCACCACGGTCGTCGCGGTTTGTTGCGCAT
>CANCGU010000204.1 GCA_947377705.1 Comamonadaceae bacterium | reverse complement strand
CCCGCACCCGCACCCGCACCCGCACCCGCACCCGCACCCGCACCCGCACCCGCACCCGAGGATCGCTGGCAAGACCTGCCGCCGCACCTGCACACGTTTTGGCACATCGTGTCGGGCCATGTGAGCGAGCGTCATCAAGCTGGGCGCTTGAAACAATGGCTGAATTTTTTGCGCAAGCATTACCCTGACGCCGAGGCCGCCTACATGCATGTGCGCACCTTGACCAGCCCCAAAGACATCAACGCATGGTTCGACGCCATGCCAACACAACAATGACCGACGACAACACCCAAGACGCACATTTTGTGCAAGAGCCACGCCTGTGGCAAAACGAAACGTGGACGGCCAAGGTCATCAAAAACGACGATGACGACGGCTGGGCGGTGGCCATGTTCAAAGACGGCGAATCCGAAGCTGCGCTGATTGGCCCGTGGACCATGGGCCGCGATAAAAAGAACCCCAAACCGCTGGACGGCAACGCCTTCATCACCTTGGTGAAAACTGCGTCTGAGTTTGTGCGTCGCAGTGAGCAGCAGTTGCATGCCACCTTGCACCAGTCGGTCACGGTCAATGGCCCCGCAGGCCGCATCACAGTGCTGCTAGACATCGTGCCCGATGACGACAACCCCTACGCCACACTGAGTGCACAAGACGAGGGCGGCGACACGCTGGCCGAGGTGCGGGTTGAGGCTGGGTTTAAGTTGAACCGCAACACCGCGCAGGCGTGGGTGGATTCGGGGTTTAAGAAACGTTATTGACTTTGTAGTCAGTATTCGATTTCTGGCAGTTCAGCCATGAGCCACTTCATTGCACGTTCTTCCACTTCGTCCAATGCGCTGTTCCATTCGATCGGGTCGTATTTTAAATAGTTAAAAATAGCTCGGTTTGAAACTTTTTGCTATCAGTGCTAGCATTGCAGGCAAATAAGAGGGCCGCCATGAGTACTTTGACCATTCGCAACCTAGAACCTGCCATCAAAGACAAGCTGCGCATGTCCGCCGCGACGCACGGGCGTTCGATGGAGGAGGAGGTGCGCACCATCTTGCGCAACGTGTTGTCGCAGCCGACCGCTCCCGCAATGGGCATGGGCAGCCGCATTCATGAGCGGTTTGCAGCCATTGGTGGCGCAGTGCTGGAAGTGCCTGCGCGAACAGGTACGCCGCGTGCGGCCAGCTTTGATAACGAGGCCCAAGCGTGATGGTGTTGGACACCAATGTGGTGTCCGAGCTAATGCGCTCAGAGCCTGATGCCGCTGTATTGGCTTGGCTAAACGACCAACCCGCAGATACGCTATGGCTTAACAGCGTGGTGGTGTCAGAGCTGCTTTACGGCATTGCTCGCTTGCCCGATGGCAAACGCCGAGCGCAGTTGGCGCAAGCTGTGCAGGCCATGTTGGCCGAAGACTTTTCGGGCCGCGTGTTGCCATTTGATTTAGAGGCTGCCGTGGTGTACGCCGACTTGGTGGCTATGCGCGAGCGTCAAGGTCAGCCCGTTGATATGGCGGATGGACAGATTGCCGCAATATGTTTAGCGCACGGCGCTTCGCTGGCGACGCGCAACACCAAACATTTCGATGGCTTGGGGTTGACGTTGCTGAACCCTTGGGCGGTTTGATGTCGCACAAACACCTCCACCCATGGCAAGTCATCACCGGCGGCATTTGCGGCTTGGTGTTGACCATTGGCTTGGCGCGTTTTGCCTACACGCCGCTCTTGCCAAGCCTGCAATTGCAAACGGGATTGAGCGACGCTGCCGCAGGCGGTTTGGCTGCAATCAACTATGCAGGCTATATGAGCGGAGCTTTGGCCGCGACTTGGATTGACGATGTGCGCTGGCGGCATTGGCTCTACAGCGCAGGCTTGTGGATGGCCTTGGTCACGGTGGCGGCGATGGCGCTGACCACTTGGATGCCTGCATGGGCGTTGGTTCGTTATGTTGGCGGCTTGTGTGGCGCCACAGGCATGTTGCTGGGCTCTGGTTTGGTCTTGGGTTGGCTGATGCGTCAAGGCCGACGGCCTGAGCTGGGTTTGTATTTCATCGGTTTGGGCTTGGGCATTGTGGTGTCGGCGGTGGGCGCTTGGGTGTTGGCACAGCTGTGGCCCATGTGGTCAGACCAATGGTTGGCGTTTGCGGTGTTGGGTCTGGTGTTTTTTGTGCCGGCTTGGCAGTGGCGTCCGCCCGTGCCGCCTGAAGTGGTGGTCGCACATGACGCAGAAGCTGGCGCTATGGGGTCTCGTCGCTGGACATGGACCCTGTTGGCCAGCTACTTTGCCGCAGGTTGGGGCTTTGTGATCAGTGCCACCTTCACCGTGGCGATTGTGGAACGCGAGCCTGCACTGGCGGGGCTCGGGCCCCTGGCTTGGGCGATGGTGGGCTTGGCGGCAATGCCTGCGGTGTTCATTTGGGATTTGGTGGCGCGGCGTGTGGGCGACAAGCAGGCCTTGTTGTTGGCGTTTGGCTTGCAAACCCTGTCGGTCATGCTGCCTGCTATCTCGGGCGAGTTGTGGGCTGCGCTTGCGGGGGCTGTGGGCTACGGCGCGACATTCATTGGCATTGTGAGCATGACCTTGGCATTGGTGGGGCGCAGAGCCCCTAACAACCCGGGCAAGGCGATGGCCAAACTCACACTCAGCTATGGCACAGCCCAAATGCTGGCCCCTGTGGTGGCGGGCTATATGGCGCAAACCACGGGCACGTTCAAAGGCGCGTTGTGGCTGACCGCTGGCGTGATGGCTGTCGGCATGGCGCTGCTCGCGACGTTGCCCAATGAAGATTGAGCGAAAACCCCGATCTTCGACTTCGGGACACAAGCGCCACAATAAGCGCTTGCTCTAGGGCGCCTTCCGCAATTTTTTAAGCGACATACCGTGCCCACACAAAGTTACATCCCCGGCAAAGATGCGCCGCTCGAAGCCACCATCAACACCCTACAAGCCAAGCTACAAGCGTTGGGGTTTCACATCGAAGAGAAGAGTTGGCTCAACCCAGTGGACGGCGTTTGGTCGGTTCATATCCGTGACCGTGATTGCCCCGTGTTGTTTGCCAATGGCAAAGGGGCCACACGCATGGCGTGTTTGGCCAGTGCTTTGGGTGAGTTCTTTGAGCGCTTGGCGACCAACTATTTTTGGACCCATTTCTACTTAGGCCCCGTCACGGCGAATGCCCCGTTTGTGCATTACCCACAAGAGCGCTGGTTTGATTTGACCGACGATGGTTCGTGGCCCAAGGGCTTGCTCAACGACGCCTTGCACAAGTTTTACAACCCAGAAGGCAACATCGATTGCGCCAACTTGGTGGAGTTCAACTCTGGCAACGTGGACCGCGGCATTTGCGCCATCCCCTACGTGCGCCAGCGCGATGGCTCGACGGCCTACATTCCCGTCAACATCATTGGCAATTTGTATGTGAGCAATGGCATGTCGGCGGGCAATACCGCTGCGGAGGCACGTACGCAGGCCTTGTCTGAAATTTTTGAGCGCTACGTGAAGGGCAAAATCATCAGCGAAGGCATTTGCTTGCCCGATGTGCCTGAGGCGGTGATCAACCGCTATCCACGCATCGCGGCGGGTATTGCTGCCTTGCGTGCCGCAGGTTTTGGCATCTTGGTGAAAGACGCGTCCCTGGGCGGCAAGTACCCCGTGATGAACGTCACGTTGCTGCACCCGCAAGACCAAGGCTGCTTTGCGAGCTTTGGCGCACACCCACGTTTTGAGGTGGCCTTAGAGCGAGCCTTGACTGAGCTGCTGCAAGGCCGCGCTTTGGACACTTTGGGGGGCTTCTCACCCCCCACCTTTGATTTGGACGAAGCGGCGAGCGCGACCAACATTGAGATTCATTTCGTGGATTCGAGCGGCGTGATTCACTGGGAGTTTTTGGGCGAAATTCCAGACTACGTGTTTGTGGACTGGAACTTTGCAACCACCACGGCTGGCGACTACGCCTATTGTGTCAAACGCATCCACGACGACGGTTTTGACATCTACATTGCCGACTTCGAGCACTTGGGTGTGTACGGCTGCCGCATTTTGGTGCCCGGCATGTCAGAGATTTACCCCGTGGACGACCTCGACTTTGAGAACAACAGCATCGCCAACGAGATGCGCGAAGCCATCCTCAACTTGACCGACCTCGACAACGAAGAATGCACCGATTTGTTGGCTTCGCTGAACGCATCCAACTTGGCAGACCAACGCCCCGTGGCGAGCCTGATTGGCATGACACCTGATGCAGACACTTTCTGGGCTGATTTGCGTGTGGGTGAACTCAAAACCTTGTTGGCGTTGGCCTGTGGCGATGAAGCGGCCACCGTGGAAGGCTGCGAGTGGATTCGACACTTCGACCAAATTCCGCAGCAACGTCGCTCGGTCTATGCGTGCATCGAAACCTTGGTGTTGCTCACCGACCGAGGAGACACTGCGCCTTATGTGGGGGCGATTCGTCAGCTCTTTGGCTCTGGTGTGTTTGAACAAGCCCACGCGCTCATCATGCAGACCGACCGCTTCATGGGCATTTCAGCACCGGGCTTGATGATGGAGGGCTGTCAAATGCAGCACAAGTTGTGGGCGGCCTATGCCAAGGTGCAGGCGCTTAAAAAGTAATTAAAGCCCAAGACTTTCCAGCACCACCACACCCTTGGGGGTTTGCAGCGTGGCTTTGAGGTTGGCTGGGCCTTCGGTCACGCTCACGCGGTTGAGTTCAATGGCGTCATAAGCGGCCTGCAACTTCGCAGCGCTGGGGTGTATCACCTCGAGGCTTTGCAGCGTCACGCCGGAGCGGGTGAGTGTGTTGCGGGGGTGAAGCTTGAGCGGGTCCGTGGCTTCGGGCTTGCCCCATTGGATGAGGGTGGGCATACAGCCGTCAAACAGGCGTTGGCCATCGGCGCGCACCGAGATTTGCCAGTTGAGTGTGCCTCGGTTGGTGCGGCGGCTGGCGTGAATGGCGGGGCCGCGGTCAATGCCTTGCATCCGAATGGCCATGCGTGCTGCCTTGATGTCGGGGGTGTTGACCACAAAGTGCACCAAGCGTGGTTCAAGGGC
>CANCGU010000203.1 GCA_947377705.1 Comamonadaceae bacterium | reverse complement strand
TGGTGCGTTCAGCCAAAGGAATCAGCCATTCGCGCATGACTTTGCGGTGCGGCATGGGTTCGCCGGGAAGGATGGGTTGGATATGTGTGGTCATAGGAAATGAATCTTAAGTGGCCTGTGATGATGCGTACTGATTTGCATCAATTAGTGGCAGATTATCGCCGTTTAAGCGCATGCATGGGTGTTTACCCGTCAAGCCCCGTGTCCGTTCAAGGCTTATAAGCGACGACAAGCGTGCTTTTGGGGCCGTCTAGGCGTTCAAAAGCCATGTCGTGGCGTACTTTAAACATGTAAGAATCAAGCAAACAAAATCCATCAGGAGAGACAAATATGGCCCGTCACGCCACCAAAATTGTTGCCACTTTAGGCCCCGCTTCCAGCGACCCTGCCCTGCTTGAGGCCATGATCCGGGCCGGCGTCAACGTGGTCCGCCTCAATTTCAGCCACGGCAAAGCCCAAGATCATATTGATCGGGCTCGTTTGGTGCGCGAAGCCGCCGCCCGCGCAAACCGTGAAGTGGCCATCATGGCCGACCTGCAAGGCCCCAAGATTCGCGTGGGTAAGTTTGTGGATGGCAAGGTCATGCTTGAGAACGGGGCCAAATTTGTGCTCGATGCCTCGCGCACCGAGCCTGGCGACTTGCAAGGCGTGGGTCTGGACTACAAAGAACTGCCTCGCGATGTGAAACCCGGCGACTTGTTGTTGCTCAACGACGGCTTGATTGTGTTGACGGTCGAGGCCGTGCGCGGTGAGCAAGTGCACACCACCGTCAAGATCGGCGGCGAGCTGTCAAACAACAAAGGCATCAACAAGCAAGGCGGCGGCCTGACGGCGCCTGCCTTGACCGCCAAAGACATGGAAGACATCAAAACTGCGATGAGTTTCCAAGCCGACTACCTCGCGGTCAGCTTTCCCAAAAACGCCACCGACATGGAAATGGCACGCCAACTCGCCAATGTGGCGGGCGCTGAATACAAACACAAGCCGGGCCTGATTGCCAAGATCGAGCGTGCCGAGGCCATCCCCCTGCTGGACGAAATCTTGCGCGCCAGCGACGGCATCATGGTGGCGCGTGGCGATTTGGCCGTAGAAGTGGGCAACGCCGCCGTGCCCGCGTTGCAAAAACGCATGATCAAGTTGGCGCGCCAGCACGACAAAGTGGTCATCACCGCCACGCAAATGATGGAAAGCATGATCACCAACCCTGTGCCCACCCGCGCTGAGGTGAGTGACGTGGCCAATGCCGTGATTGACGGCACAGACGCGGTCATGCTGAGTGCAGAAACTGCTGCAGGCAAGTATCCGCTGGAAACCGTGCAAGAAATGTCAAAAATTTGTGCCGCCGCTGAGGCTGCTGAAGACGTGGAGTTGGATGCCGATTTCAAAGGCCAAACCTTCACCCGCATTGACCAAACCATTGCGATGGGCGCTTTGTTCACCGCGCACCACTTGGGCGCCAAAGCCATCGTGGCCTTGACCGAGTCGGGCTCGACCGCGCTGTGGATGAGCCGCCACCGCATTCACATCCCCATCTATGCCGTGACCACCAAGGTGGCCTCGCAACGTCGCATGGCCTTGTTCCGCAATGTGCGCCCCTTGTTGATGGACACCAGCGCTGACCGCGACACCGCCCTGGCCCAAGCCGAAGCGCACTTGAAACTGCGTGAAATCGTGGGGACTGGTGATGTGTACGCCATCACCTGTGGTGACCCGATGGGCACGCCGGGCGGTACCAACATGCTGCGTATTTGCGAAGTTCGTTGATCTGCCCCTTACCGTCCACATGCACAGCGGACAAGCTTTGGCGCCTGTCTGCTGTGTGCGAAGCTGCCGCCTTTAAAATTGCCAGCAGTCATACACGTTTTTAATTTTTGAGGATTCTCCATGGCACTCGTATCGATGCGCGAACTTCTGGACCATGCGGCTGTGCACGGTTATGGCATTCCAGCCTTCAACGTCAATAATTTGGAACAAGTGCAGGCCGTGATGGCCGCTGCCGACGCCGTGGGCGCCCCCGTTATCTTGCAAGCCAGCGCTGGCGCACGCAAATACGCAGGTGAGCCCTTCATCAAGCATTTGATTCAAGCGGCCACCGAAGCCTACCCACACATTCCTTTGGTCATGCACCAAGACCACGGCACATCACCCAAGGTCTGCCAAGGTGCGATTGACCTGGGCTTTGGCTCCGTCATGATGGACGGCTCGTTGATGGAAGACGGCAAAACCCCTTCCAGCTTCGACTACAACGTGCAAGTCACCCAACAAGTAGTGGCCATGGCGCACAAAGTGGGTGTGTCGGTTGAGGGTGAATTGGGTTGCCTGGGCAATTTGGAAACTGGCGAAGCCGGTGAGGAAGACGGCATCGGCGCCGTGGGCAAACTCGACCACAGCCAAATGTTGACCGACCCAGAAGAGGCCGCACAGTTTGTCAAAGCCACCCAGCTTGATGCCTTGGCGATTGCCATCGGTACCAGCCACGGCGCATACAAGTTCACCCGCGAGCCCACCGGCGACATCTTGGCCATCAGCCGCGTCAAAGAAATTCACGCGCGCATCCCCAACACCCACTTGGTCATGCACGGCTCGAGCAGCGTGCCGCAAGAACTGTTGGCCATGATCAACCAATACGGCGGCAAGATGAAAACGACGTTTGGTGTGCCGGTGTCTGAAATTCAAGAAGCCATCAAACACGGCGTGCGCAAGGTCAACATCGACACCGACATCCGTTTGGCCATGACCGCCGCAGCACGCAAGTTCATGTTTGAGAACCCAGAAAAATTCGACGCACGCGAATGGCTCAAGCCTGCCCGCGAAGCCGCCATGAACATTTGTAAACAACGTTATTTGGAATTCGGTTGCGAAGGCCAAGGCAGCAAGATCAAGGGCGACAGCCTCTCTGTGGTGGCGGCCAAATACGCCAAGGGCGAACTCGCTCAATTGGTGAAGTAATCCATGACAGCTCTGCACACCTCTGCGCTCACCTCCTTGCCCTTGCTCGCACGCGGCAAAGTGCGCGACAACTACGCCGTGGGCGACGACCGCATCTTGATGGTGGCGTCTGACCGCATCAGCGCGTTTGACGTCATCATGGGTGAGGCCATTCCGGGCAAGGGCGAGTTGCTCACCCAAATGGCTTTGTTTTGGTTCAAGAAGCTCGGCCACATTTGCCCCAACCACCTGACGGGCGAAGCGCCTGAAAGCGTGGTGAGCGCCGATGAAGTGGCCCAAGTCACGGGCCGCTCGATGTTGGTCAAGCGCTTGAAGCCCATCCCCGTGGAAGCTGTGGTGCGCGGCTACTTGGCTGGCAGCGGCTGGCAGGAATACCAAGAGAATCAGGCCGTGTGCGGCGTCAAGCTGCCCAAAGGTTTGAAGAACGCCAGCAAGTTGCCAGAACCCATCTTCACGCCCGCTGCCAAAGCGGCGGTGGGCGACCACGACGAGAACATCACCTACGAACAAGTGGTGGACATGATTGGTGCCGGCTTGGCCGAAAAAATCAAAACCGTCAGCATCGCTTTGTACGAAACCGCGCGCGACGTGGCGGCAGCCAAAGGCATCATCATTGCCGACACCAAGTTTGAGTTTGGTTTGGATGCCAACAACGACTTGGTGTTGATGGACGAGGTGCTCACACCCGATTCTTCACGCTACTGGCCCGCCGACAGTTATGCGCAAAGCTTCAAAGCCGGCGTGAACCCACCGAGCTACGACAAACAGTTCTTGCGCGATTGGCTCGAAACCGCCCAAGTGCAAGGCAAGCCTTGGAGCAAATCACCCCCGGCACCGCATTTGCCGCAAGAGGTGATTGCCCAAACCGCCGCCAAGTACCAAGAAGCTTGGGAACGGTTGAAGGGCTAAGACCTCAGTTCAGCGCCATGCTGAGCTTGCGGCGGTAGCGAGAAATCATCTCCAACACGGGGTCTTCTTGCACTGCAGCTTTGCCGGTTAACTCGATACCGCCTGCGGTTTTGCCAAAGGCGGCATCGTCTGTTTTGGGTTTGGGCGGCGTCATCAGTTCTAGGATGGCCACATAGGTTTTGCGCGCCACATCGTGGTTCCACGTCTTGTCGCGCATGATGATTTCCAGCAACTCTTCCATCGCAGCTTCAAACAGCTCAGCAGCAATCAGCACACGGGCTTTGGCCAACCGGGTGTCGAAGTCGCGTTTGTTCTGGGCAATGAGGGTGTCAAACTGCTCAAAGTTCCACTCGGCGCGTGGGTCTGTCGACACAAACTGCAAGGCTTGCAGCCAGTAGTTGAGCGCATCAAAGCGCAGTTGCAGCGGGATTTCGGTGAGCTTAGGGGCCAATGCCGCTTGTGCTTCTTCCAGTTCACCCACCGAAATCAGCAGCTTGACCAAGTTGTAGCGGGTTTCGTCGTCAGACGTGTTCAGGCTTAACGCCTCTTGCAGCTTGGCGATGGCGGCACCCGCATCTCCTGCTTCGATGAGTTGCTCGGCTTCTTGTGCGTCAACTTGGGCGGCTATTTCGTTGTCCGACGGCAAGTGCTTGTCCAAAAATTCGCGCACTTGTGCCAAGGGCAGAGCGCCCATAAACCCGTCTACGGGACGGCCACCCATCAGCAAAATACAGGTGGGTAGGCTTTTCACCCCAAACGCGCCAGCCAGTTGCTGCTCGGTGTCGGCGTTGATTTTGACCAGCTTGAAGCGACCTTCATAGGCAGTTTCAAGCTTTTCGAGCACAGGGCCCAGTGATTTGCAGGGGCCGCACCAGTCGGCCCAGAAGTCCACCAGCACAGGGGTGGTTTGAGAGGCCGTGATCACATCAGCCTCGAAATTTTCCATCGTCACATCAAGCATGGGGGTCCCGTCTTAAAATCCGTTTTTGCTCACACACACAGCCACATCATGACCCAGTGCCAAGTCGGCGTTGTCATGGGTTCCAACTCCGATTGGGACACCATGCAACATGCAACCCAGATTCTCCAAGAATTTGGCGTCTCTTTTGAAGCGCGTGTCGTTTCTGCCCATCGTATGCCAGATGACATGTTTGCTTATGCACAGAGCGCACATAGCCGAGGTTTGCGAGC
>CANCGU010000202.1 GCA_947377705.1 Comamonadaceae bacterium | reverse complement strand
GCACTCAGGTCTTGGCGCAAACGTGTTTGCAACTCTGCGATGTCTGTCAAACGGGTGTTGTTGAAACTGTTCAAGTAGAGCTTGAAGGACTTGCTCTCAATGATGTGCGTTGACTCAGCGGGCACGGTGATGCGCGCCAATGCGACCTGCGGCTTGCCACGGGTGTTGAGCCAACTCAACTCATAAGCGGTCCACAAGTCAGCCCCAAAAAAAGGGGGCTGCCCCGTGATGCCAATTTCGTCGCGTTTGGCTTGGCGCGGAATCGGAAACAACAAAGACGCGTCGTACTGGTCAACATACGACGACGATTTGCCCAGCTGCGATTGTTCAGGGGTATTCATGTCTGCGATCCATCCAGTTTGCGGCGAAATACTTGGCGATCAGGCGCTGAAGCCGCGGCGTCAAACGCATAGCCTTCTGAGTTAAAACCTTGCAAGCCCTTGGGTGTTTTGACTTGATGGGTCACGGCGTAACGCGCCATCAAACCACGGGCACGCTTGGCATTGAAGCTGATGATTTTGTACTTGCCGCCTTTGTAGTCTTCAAATACGCACTCGATCACGCGGGCTTTGAGTGCTTTGCGGTCGACCGACTTGAAATACTCTTGCGACGCGAGATTCACGATGATGGGCTCACGCTCATCGCTCAAACGCTCGTTCAAATAGTCAGCAATCTGTGTGCCCCAAAACTTGTAAAGGTTGTTGCCCTTCTCGTTGGCCAGCGACGTCCCCATTTCTAAACGGTAAGGTTGCATCCAATCGAGGGGACGCAACACGCCGTACAAACCACTCAAGATAGCGACATGGTCTTGCGCCCATGCCAAGTCTTTGGGTTTCAAAGTTTTGGCATCCAAGCCTTCGTACACGTCGCCGTTAAAAGCCAACACAGCTTGTTTGGCGTTTTTGGCCGTGAATTGAGGGCGCCAAGCCTGGTAGCGTGCCACATTCAAGCTGGCAAGCGCATCACTCAAATGCATCAAGGTGGCGATGTCTTGCGGTGATTTGTCTTTCAGGATGTCAATCAGCGCGCTGGACTGCTTCACAAACAAAGGCTGTGTGTGGGGCACGTCCCCCGCAGGGGTTTCATAGTCAAGGGCTTTGGCGGGAGAGAGCAGGAACAACATAGGGCACAAACCAAACGGCACAAGGAAGCTTGAATTATCAGGGGATCGCCCATCCCCTAGGTAAAATGGCTCCTTTAGCCCTGTGGCCCAACGGCAGCTCTGCACATGCCGTTTTCTTTTGTCAAACATCCATCCCATGAGCAATACGCCCGCCCTCCCCCTCGAACAACCCGGCTTGAACAGCTTGTCCAAATCGTTCGAACCTGCCGCCCTTGAAGCCCACTGGGGCCCGGAGTGGGAAAAACGTGGCTATGGCATGGCTGGTTTTCGAGGCACGGGCACGCCAGTGGCTGACGCCCCTGCGTTTGCCATCCAGTTGCCGCCGCCCAATGTGACCGGCACGCTACACATGGGCCATGCGTTCAACCAAACCATCATGGACAGCCTGACGCGTTACCACCGCATGTCTGGCTTCAACACGGCTTGGATTCCTGGCACCGACCACGC
Source organism: Comamonadaceae bacterium (assembly GCA_947377705.1). The sequence goes on along the minus strand of CANCGU010000202.1, from coordinate 3,512 downwards.
GGGGATTGCCACGCAGATCGTGGTGGAGCGCCAGCTGCAGGCCAAAGGCATCAGCCGCCACGACATGGGCACCAGCCCTGCCGAAGCCCGTAAAAACTTTGTGAGCAAGGTGTGGGAATGGAAAGAGGAATCGGGCAGCACCATCACCAACCAAATGCGCCGCATGGGCGACAGCGTGGACTGGAGCCGCGAATACTTCACGATGGACCCCAAGTTGTCCAAAACCGTGACCGAAACCTTTGTGCAGCTCTACGAGCAAGGCCTGATTTACCGTGGCAAGCGCTTGGTCAACTGGGACCCCGTGCTGATGAGCGCGGTGTCTGACCTCGAAGTTGAGAGCGAGGAAGAAGACGGCTCGATGTGGCACATCCGCTATGAGCTGGCCGATGGAAGTGGCTCACTCACCGTCGCCACCACCCGCCCCGAAACCCTGCTGGGCGACGTGGCCGTGATGGTGCACCCCGAAGACGAGCGCTACAGCGCCTTAATTGGCAAGCAAGTGAACCTGCCTTTGTGCGGTCGCACCATCCCCGTGATTGCCGACGAGTACGTGGACAAGGCCTTCGGCACCGGTGTTGTGAAAGTCACCCCCGCACACGACACCAACGACTACGCCGTGGGCCAACGCCACAAGCTGGACATGATCTGCGTGCTCAACCTAGACGCGACGATCAACCACAACGCGCCTGAAAAATACCGTGGCCTCGACCGCTTCGTGGCCCGCAAGGCCGTGGTGGCCGACCTCGAAGCCGCAGGCGCTTTGGTGGAAGTGAAGAAACACAAGCTCATAGTGCCCCGCTGCGCGCGCACCGGCCAAGTGATTGAGCCCATGCTGACCGACCAATGGTTTGTCGCCATGAACCAGGTGGGCAAAGGCGATGCCACAGGCAAGAGCATTGCGCAAAAAGCCATCGACGCGGTGCAATCGGGCCAAGTGAGCTTTGTGCCCGAGAACTGGGTGAACACCTACAACCAGTGGATGAACAACATCCAAGACTGGTGTATCTCGCGCCAACTGTGGTGGGGGCACCAAATTCCCGCTTGGTACGACGAAGACGGCAAGGTGTATGTGGCGCGTGACGAAGCTGAGGCACAAGCCAAGGCTCCGGGCAAAACACTCAAACGTGACGAAGACGTGTTGGACACTTGGTATTCGTCTGCTTTGGTTCCGTTTTCTACTCTGGGCTGGCAGGCTACTGCCGCGAGCGCGGGGCACGCAGGCAGTCTTGCTCCTCTTCGCGATGCTCAGAATGTCGCTGCGCCTGCCCACGCCCCCCACGCTCACGGCAGCAGCCATGGTGCATCCGCTGATTACGACTTGTATTTACCTTCATCCGTTTTGGTCACGGGTTACGACATCATCTTTTTCTGGGTGGCTCGGATGATCATGATGACCACGCACTTCACTGGGCGTGTTCCATTCAAGCATGTCTACATCCACGGCTTGGTGCTCGACGCTCAAGGCAAGAAGATGAGCAAGTCCGAAGGTAACGTGCTTGATCCTGTTGACTTGATTGACGGCATCACACTTGAGCCATTGCTGGACAAACGCACCCAAGGTCTGCGCAAACCCGAGACTGCGCCCAAGGTGCGCAAGCAAACCGAAAAAGAATTTCCCGAAGGCATTCCTGCCTACGGCGCCGACGCCCTGCGATTCACCTTTGCTGCTTTGGCAAGCTTGGGCCGCAGCATCAACTTTGACAGCAAGCGTTGCGAGGGCTACCGCAACTTCTGTAACAAAGTGTGGAACGCCTCACGCTTTGTGCTGATGAACTGCGAGGGCCAAGACTGTGGCCTCAAAGAACACACCAAAGAAGAATGCGCCGTGGGCGGCCCATCACACGGCTACCTGAACTTCAGCCAAGCGGATCGCTGGATTGTTTCCAAGCTGCAACGCGTGGAAGCTGAAGTTGCCAAAGGGTTTACCGAGTACCGCTTGGACAACGTGGCCAACACGATTTACGACTTCGTGTGGAACGAGTTTTGCGATTGGTATTTGGAAATTGCCAAGGTGCAAATCAACACAGGTGATGACGCCCAAAAGCGTGCGACTCGCCGCACCCTGATTCGCACGTTGGAGACCATCCTGCGCTTGGCACACCCCATCACCCCTTTCATCACGGAAGCGCTGTGGCAAACCGTGGCTGTGGTGGCAGGCCGCGTGTCGGCCAGCGACAAAACGGCCTCGATCAGCATCGCGGCCTACCCTGTGAGCCAACCCGAGCGCATCGACGAACAAGCCGAGGCCTATGTGGCCCGCGTGAAATCATTGGTCGATGCTTGTCGCAATTTACGCGGTGAGATGAGCGTATCGCCAGCCACTCGCATGCCTTTGTTCGCGCTGGCGGGCAGTGCCCAAGAGCACACCTTCATGCAAAGTGTTGCACCTGTGTTGCAAGCCTTGGCCAAGCTCAGCGAAGTCAAGGTATTTGACGATGAGGCGGCATGGTCTGCCGCAGCGCAAGCCGCCCCCGTGGCAGTGATTGGTGAACTACGCGTATGCTTGTTCATTGAAGTGGACGTGGCGGCTGAAAAGATTCGCTTGAACAAAGAAATCGAACGCTTGCAAAACGAAATCGAAAAAGCAGGCGCCAAGCTGAAAAACGAAGCCTTCGTGGCCAAAGCGCCGCCCGCCGTGATTGAAGAAGCCAAAAAGCGCGTGGCCGAGTTCACCGCCACCCTCAATAAAGTGCAAGACCAACGCGTCAAACTAGGGACATAAAGCCTCGCTAAACTGGGCAGAAATATTAATTTCACACCTATGACTCCAAAGCTCACCAAAGCCGTGTTTCCTGTCGCAGGCATGGGCACGCGTTTTTTGCCCGCCACCAAGGCCAGCCCCAAAGAAATGCTGACGGTGGTGGACAAACCCTTGATTCAATACGCGGTGGAAGAGGCCTATGAAGCCGGTATCCGCGAAATGATTTTCGTCACGGGTCGCAGCAAGCGCGCCATTGAAGACCACTTTGACATGGCCTACGAGCTCGAAACCGAGCTGGAAGCGGCTGGCAAGCAAGCCCTGCTCGACATCGTGCGCAGCGTGCAACCCGACGACATGCAGTGTGTGTATGTGCGCCAAGCACGCGCACTTGGCCTGGGACATGCGGTGCTGTGTGCCGAACGCTTGGTGGGCAATGAACCTTTTGCGGTCTTGCTTGCCGATGATTTGATGCGCGGCAAAGCTGGCGGCCCCGGTGTACTCAAACAAATGGCGGAGGTGTTTGCGCGCACGCAATCTTCGGTCTTGGCGGTACAAGACGTGCCGCTAGAACATGTGCACCGCTATGGCGTGGTGGCAGGCACAGACATTGGCAACGGCTTGGTGGATATCCAAAAAATGGTGGAAAAACCCAAGGCCGAAGTCGCCCCCTCACGCACCACGGTGGCGGGTCGCTATATTTTGACCCCTGCTGTGTTTGAACGCATTCGCGCGGGCGGACGCGGCGTGCAAGGCGAAATTCAGCTGACCGACGGTATTGCAGGATTGCTGGCTACTGAAAAAGTGTTCGCCT
>CANCGU010000201.1 GCA_947377705.1 Comamonadaceae bacterium | reverse complement strand
TGGGGGCGACGGTTAAACCACGCCAAGCCCAACAACACCACAAACGAGAACACCAACATCACGCCGGCTAAGCCATGTGCTTGCGAATATTCCATGGCCTCGACATGGCCATAAATTTGGGTAGACACCACACGCGTTTTGTCGGGAATATTGCCGCCAATCATCAGCACCACACCGAACTCACCCACGGTGTGGGCAAAGCTCAGCATGGTGGCCATCACAAAGCCGGGCTTAGCCAATGGCACGGCCACAGTAAAGAAGGCATCCCATTGACTGGCTCGTAAAGTTGCAGCCACTTCCATGGGGCGAGGGCCCATGGCTTCAAATGCATTGACGAGTGGCTGCACTGCAAACGGCAGCGAGTAAACCACCGAGCCCAGCACCAAGCCCCAAAAACTAAACGCCAGCGTGCCCCAGCCCGCCCACTGCGTGAACTGACCCAGCGGGCCGTTCGGCCCGAGTGCCACCAACAAATAAAAACCCAGCACCGTAGGCGGCAAGACCAAAGGCAGCGCGACCAGTGAGGCCAGCGGCGCACGCCAAGCAGACCGTGTGTGCGCCAACCACCACGCCACAGGCGTGGCGAGCACCAGCAACAACATGGTCGTGACGCTGGCAAGCTGCAACGTCAGCGCGATGGCTTGGAAATCTTCGGCGCTTAAATTCATGCCCACACTTTACAGGGCATATCCATAGCTTTGAATGATGGCTTTGGCTGTGTCACCTTGCAGGTATTTCAGCAGTGCGTGTGCGGCTGCGTTGTCTTTGCCCGCGTTGAGCAGCACCGCGTCTTGCTTCAATGGGGTGTGCAGGTTTTGCGGCACGACCCAAGCAGAGCCTTGTGTGATACGCCCATCAAGCGAGATTTGCGACAAAGCCACAAAACCGAGTTGTGCGTTTTCAGTGCTAACGAATTGGTAGGTTTGGCCTATGCTTTCGCCTTGCACCAACTTTGGCAAAACGTTGGATTGCACACCCAGGCGTTGAATCACCGCCATCGCTGCGGCGCCGTAGGGGGCCAGCTTGGGGTCTGCAATGGCCAACTTTTCAATACGGTTGCTGCGCAGCACTTCGCCTTTGTCGTCGACCACGTTAGCTTGTTTGCTCCACAACGCCAAACGCCCTATGGCATAGGTAAAGCGGGTGCCTACAACGGTCAAGCCTTCTTTTTCTAAACGTGCGGGTGTTTCATCATCCGCTGCTAATAGCACAGCAAATGGCGCCGCGTTTTTGATTTGTGCGTAGAACTTGCCAGTGGACCCAAACGCCAACTGCGCTTTGTGCCCCGTGTCTTGTTCAAACGCCTTGGCGATTTTTTGCATGGGCGCGGTGAAGTTGGCAGCCACCGCCACTGTCACCTCGCCAGTTTGTGCACAAGCGCAAAACAACGCGCCTGCGAGGGCCAAAAACAGGCGAAATTGCAAAACCATTACTTCACGGCCGCGCCACCTTCGTACCAGCGCTTGATCAGCGCGCGCTCATCTTCGGTGATACCCGTGGCGTTGTTCATTGGCATTTGCTTGGTCACCACCGCTTGTTGGTAAATACCCAAGGCGTGCTGCTTGGTGCCCTCAGGCGTGTCGAAGCGGACGTTTTTCATTTGCACTTGTTCGCCGTGGCACATGTAACAACGCTGTGCAAACACTTGACTCACTTCAGCGTAGGTCACTGGGGCCGCATTCACGGCAACGGGTGCAGAGTGAGAAGGGGCTGGGCGCATCCACACAATGACACTGAGCAACAGCACCACACCAGCAATGGCAAATGGCAGCGGGTTCTTAGCGCGACCCAAGTGGTAGCCATGGCGTTGCACAAAGAACTGACGAATCAAAGCGCCTGCCAACATCATCATCACCAAGATGACCCAGTGGTTTTCGTGGGTGTAGAGGAAGCTGTAGTGGTTACTCAGCATCGCAAAAATAACGGGCAGCGTGAAGTAGGTGTTGTGCACGCTGCGCTGCTTGCCGCGCTTGCCGTGCGTGGCCAACTCTTTGGGGTCCATCGCCACGCCCGAGGTCATGGCGGCGACCACTTTGCGTTGGCCTGGGATGATCCAAAAGAACACGTTGGCGCTCATGGCGGTAGCAATCATTGCGCCCACTAAAAGGAAGGCTGCGCGGCCAGCAAACAATTGGCACGACAACCAAGCCGCAAACGCGACCACCACAATCATGCTGAGGGCCACAATGCGTTCACCGTTTTCACGGAAGCCAAACACGCGGCACACCGCGTCGTAAATCAACCAAAACGCCACCAAAAAGCTCAGCGCTGCAGTGATGGCCGCTGCGGGCGACCAGTCCATCAGCGACTTGTCAATCAAGAACGTGCCCGCATTCCACAGATACAGCACGGTGAACAAGCCAAAGCCTGTGAGCCAGGTGGAATAGCTTTCCCAATAGAACCAATGCAGCTTGGTGTGAATCTTCTTCGGGGCCACCATGTACTTCTGGGGGTTGTAAAAGCCGCCGCCGTGCACCGCCCACATGGCACCATCCACGCCCTTTTCGAGTAGATCGGGTGAGTTGGGTTTGATGAGGTTGTTGTCTAAGAAGACAAAGTAAAACGAGGAGCCAATCCACGCAATGGCGGTGATGACGTGCACCCAACGCAACAGCAGGTTGGCCCAGTCTAAGAAATATGCGTCCATGTCGAGACCTCAGTCACTTGATACAAAGTTGCCATTCACCACTGCGGGCGCTGTGAATGACACGAGGGTCGCGAACAAGGGCTCAATACGCCCTGCTCCGCTGCGACAGGTGACATTAAGTGTATACACTTTTTGTCAACTAGCGCATGTGAGTGGGACAGGGCAAACCCTAGCGCAACTTGTTATCGGGCTTGCAACAACTGTGCCGCCACCGACACAGCAATGACTTCGGGCTCCTTGCCCGCAATACCACTCACGCCAATCGGACAAGTGACGAAGGTCAACTCATCCGCCTTGAAGCCCTTGGCTTCGAGTCGATGTTTGAAGGTGGCCCATTTGGTTTTGCTGCCAATGAGTCCCACAAATTTCAAATCACCATGCAGGCGTTGGCGCTTGAGACAAGCCGCCACCACATCTAAATCTTCGGCGTGGCTAAAGCTCATGATGAGCACAGATGCACCGCTGGGCAAATCAGCCACCGCCGCATGCACGGGATCGGAGTGTTCGCACACCACGTTGGGCGGTAGATGTGCGGGGAATATTTCGTCGCGGCTGTCAATCCACTGCACGTTGTAGGGCAAGGTGCTGAGTACATTGACCAAAGCACGACCCACATGACCACCGCCAAACAGTGCAAGCGGTTGGCCATTGGCCAGCAAGCGCTGCTTGAGTGCGGGCGCATCGGCGGCGCTGATGCGTTCGAACTTCAAATGCACCACGCCGCCGCAACACTGCCCCAAAGCGGGGCCTAGGGCATAGCGCGTGGTGAGTGCGTTGTCTTCGTGGGTCGCAGCGCTTGAGGCATTTTCAGAAACGGGACGTGCCATCAATGCACGCGCCTCCGTGATGGCCTGAAACTCCAAGTGCCCGCCACCAATGGTGTTGACCAAGGTCTGCGGAAACACTGCCATCCAAGCGCCCACCTCGCGTGGACCCGAGCCCTGCACGCTCTCGACCGACACCAACACGCCGTCGGCATGTTGGAGTTGGTTCAATAACTCAGCGGTGTAACGAGGCACGTAGGTTTTAAGCCGCAGCCTTCGCCTTGACGGCTTCACAAGCCATCAAGATGCGCTCGGGCGTGGCGGGTGCGTCCATGTACACCACGGCTTTGTGATCGGCGCTGGCAGCCACCGCATCGCGTAAGGCGAAGAAGGCAGACAGGCCCAACATCAGCGGTGGCTCGCCCGTGGCCTTGCTGTTGAAAGGCGTGGGCTTGTTGTTTTGGTTCTCAAACAAAGACACCTTGAAGTGCTCGGGGATGTCGCCCGCCACGGGGATTTTGTAGGTGCTGGGGCCGTGGGTGAGCAGCTTGCCCTTTTTATCCCAAATACACTCTTCCATGGTGAGCCAGCCCATGCCTTGCACATACGCGCCTTCGATTTGGCCTTTGTCAATGGCAGGGTTGATGCTGCGGCCCACGTCGTGCACGATGTCCACGGCCTTGAGCCACCACTCGCCCGTGCGGGTGTCGATTTCCACTTCGCTCACGGCAGCGCCGTAGCAGTAGTAATAGAAAGCGCGGCCATTCAGGGTCGCGAAGTCGTATTTGATTTCGGGCGTCATGTAGAAGCCCGTCACCGACAAGCCCACGCGTTCCATATACGCTTGCTTGGTCACATCAGCCCATTTGACGGACTTGCCGCCACCGTGGACTTCGTTGTTTGCAAAGGTCACATCGCCGTCAGTGCAACCCAGCATACGGGCGGCCACAGGCTTCAAGCGCTCACGCATTTGCAGGGTGGCGTTCATGATGGCCGCGCCGTTGATGTCAGCACCGCTCGAAGCGGAAGTGGCTGAAGCGTTAGGCACTTTTTGCGAATCGGTGGCAGTGATGCGCACATGGTCCACGCTGATGCCCAAACCATCGGCACATACCTGCGCCATCTTGGTGTTGAGGCCTTGGCCCATTTCTGTGCCGCCGTGGTTACAGCTCACAGAGCCATCCATGTAAACCACCAGCAGCGCGCCGCCTTGGTTCAAGTGGGTGGCGGTAAAGCTGATACCGAACTTCAAAGGCACGAGCGACAAACCACGCTTGCGGGTTTTACTCTTGGCGTTGAAGGCTTGCACCGCTGCGCGGCGTTCGGCGTACTTAGATTCGCGTTCGACCTGCGCAATCACTTTGTCACCCACCCAGTCTTCGATGAGCTGGTTGTATTGGGTGGTCATGGTGTCGGGCGTGCCGCTAATGGCGGGGTCTTTGTAGAGGTTGAGCTTGCGCACTTCCAGCGGGTCTTTGCCCAAAGTCATCGCAATTTCGTCCATCACCGTCTCGATGCCGAACATGCCTTGTGGGCCGCCGAAACCACGGAAAGCGGTGGCGCTTTGCGTGTTGGTTTTGCAGCGGTGGCTGACCAGCTTGAGTGCTGGCAAGTGGTACGTGTTGTCGATGTGCAAGCAAGCGCGGTCATTCACAGGGCCTGAGTAATCGGTGC
>CANCGU010000200.1 GCA_947377705.1 Comamonadaceae bacterium | reverse complement strand
AAGAATTCTTTGTAGCAAGGGAAATTGATTCAGGGTTGCTAGGTGTTTTCGCCTATGCCACTGCGTAGCTACTGTATGGCGCTCATATACAAACGTTGAGCAAGCAGATAGGCAATTCGGCGGCAATGACTGAGCGGCATGGCGCGGTTACGAAGGGGAAATTTGCGGGAGGCGATGTAGTCGAGAACTACAAGCGGCACATTTAAATTCCATCGCTGAAACGACTTCAGCATATTTCTAGCAGTCAAACCCACCCCTGCCGCCAAACGCTGTCGTCTTGCAAATCACGCCACGGAATGGTCTGCGTGGCTTTTGAAAACACGGCTTCGATTTCTACCAATTCAATGGGATCGGTGGGTAACTCTGGTGGAATCACCCGGCTGACTAAGAAGTGCTTTTGTTTGGCCACGGGCGTCACCGCCGTCCATTTGGTCAATAACAGTTTCTTCGGGTTCAGGGGATTCATAGGAGTTAGGCAACGCTGCTTCAACGGGCGTTGGATTGCATAGCGGTCAAAGCTCGATTCGCTTTGACGGCTTGCCCCAACTCAATCACCGCCAGCGCGTAGTAGCTACTCCAGTTGTAGCGTGTGACCACATAGAAGTTATCCGTACCCGCCACGTAGCTGGGCGCCTCGTCACCGTTGAACAGCTCCACCAAAGCCAAAGGGCCTTTGTGTTGTTGTCCTTGCTCGTCCAGAACCGCTCCTTTGGCGATGAAGTTGCTCACGCTAAAAGACGGCAAGATATCGGGGGCCAGTAGCGTGGGTTTGTCTAAACGCGTTTCATCAAAGTGCACAGGGTAGTGGGTGGGCATGCCGGTTTGCCAGCCAAAGGCTTTGAAGTAATTGGCCACCGAGCCAATCGCGTCCACGGGGCTGTTGCGCAGGTCGGTGCGTCCGTCGCCATCAAAGTCCACCGCAAACTTGGCCACGCTGGAAGGCATGAACTGCGGCCAACCCATGGCGCCTGCAAAGCTGCCGGTGATGTGAGGATCGTCTTGCTGGAGCGCTTGCAACAAGAAGTAGCCCAGCTCTGATTTGAAGAATGCTTGGCGATCAGCCGCGCGTGGGTGTGCGGCCGGGAAATTCAGCGTGAGTGTGGTCAAGACATCGATCACGCGGTAGTTGCCCATGTGTTGGCCGTAAAAGGTTTCCACGCCGAGGATGCCCACAATCATTTCGGCGGGCACGCCATAGGTTTGCTCGGCGCGGGTGAGGGCGCTTTCATAAGTTTGCCAAAACCGTGTGCCCGCCTCAATGCGGCGTGGCTCAACAAAGCGTTCGCGGTAGGCACGCCAGTTCTTGGGCACGCTCACGGGGGGCGGCAGGACCAATTGGGGCACCGTTTTCAAGTAACGCGCGTGGCTGAGTTGCGTACGCACCCAAGCTTGCGGCAGCGCGTGTTGCTTGGCCAGTTCGTCGGCAAGTGCGATGACCGCTGGCGTTTTACCGTAAGTGCTGCCTTGGGTTTGTTCTTGGCGTGAAGGGCGTGGATGCGCTTTGGGGTGCGGCTTGGCTTGTACCGCCGTGGCCAATGTTGCCAAGATCAACCCGAGCGCGGCCAATTGACCTGGCGCAAAGGTTGGCAAAAAAGACTTATTAAATCGAGTTGTATGTGTTTTCACGCAGGGTGTGCAAGGGCAAAAGCAAGGCCTACATGGTAAGCTGACTTATAAGAATTCAGAGGCAAACGCGGCGCGCAGTGCCGAGATCAACGATGCGTAAAACTGGTTATTACACACACCCCATGTGTTCAAAGCATGAGATGGGGGCAGGTCATCCCGAATGTCCAGAGCGGCTCAGTGCCATTCAAGATCGCCTGCTCATCAGCGGGGTTGATTTGGGGCTCACAGCCATCGAGGCGCCCGAAGCGCCGTTGGCCGACATCGAGTTGGCGCATGACCGCCTGTACATCGCTTCACTGCGCGGCTTGTCCGATCAGTTGGTGGAGGACATGCAAGCCGGTGGTCCCTCTTATGCGCACATGGACGCAGACACCGCCATCAATGCGTACACATGGAAAGCCGCCTTGTGCTCCGCAGGTGCCGCCATTGCGGCCACCGATGCGGTGATTGCCGGTGAGCTGGAGAACGCGTTTTGTGCCATTCGCCCACCCGGCCACCACGCCTCGCGCAACAAAGCGGGCGGCTTTTGCTTTTTCAACAACATCGCCATTGCGGCCAAGTACGCGCTGGAGCGACATGGCCTGAAGCGTGTCGCGGTGGTGGATTTTGATGTGCACCATGGCAATGGCACCGAGGACATCTTGAGTGGCGATGACCGCGTGTTGATGGTGAGCTTTTTCCAGCACCCCTTCTACCCTTACTCAGGCGCAGACCATCCCGCAGCCAACATGGTGAACATTCCTGTACCTGCCTACACCAAGGGCATGGAGGTGCGCGAGTTGATCGAGACCTATTGGGTGCCCCGTTTGGAAGCGTTCAAGCCTGAGCTGATTTTCATCAGCGCAGGTTTCGACGCGCACCGGGAAGACGACATGGGCCAGCTGGGCCTGACCGAGCAAGATTACAGCTGGATCACCTACCGCATCCGTGAGATCGCAGGGCGTCACGCGAAAGGTCGTATCGTGTCGTGTTTAGAAGGTGGCTACGACTTGAGCGCATTGAGCCGCAGCGTGGAAGCGCATTTGCGTGTGTTGGCTGATATTTAAAACATGAACGACTTACAAGAATTGTTGCTGGACTTGCAAAGTCCAGCGATCGCGTTGGAATTGGCCGGCTTGGCCGTGTGCCTGGCATTGGCTTGGCTTATCAGCTGGGCCTTGGGCCGAGGTGCCACCGCGCGTGGCTCGATTTTGTTTGGCCGTCGCTTGCTAGATGGCGTGTTGTTCCCCGCCTTGGCTTTGGTATTGACCTATGGCCTCAAGCTGGGGCTGACGAGAATTCAGCACGTGCCTGTGCTCAAAGTGGTGCTGCCTGTGTTGGTGTCGTTGGTGCTCATCCGCTTGATCGCACGCGTGTTGGCGGCTGCGTTTCCGCACTCCCGGGGTGCGCGTATCTTGGAGCAAGGCGTGTCTTGGTTGGCTTGGGGCTTGGCGGTGTTGTGGGTCACGGGGTTGTGGGCGCCCATGATGGACGAGCTCGATGCCTTGCAGTTTGTGGTGGGCAAGACGCGTGTCAGTGTGTTGCATGTGTTGGACGTGATTCTCACTTCGGGCTTTGTGCTGGTGCTGGCGCTTTGGTTGTCTGCCACGTTGGAGCAGCGGGTGTTGAACCGTGCGTTTGACGACTTGTCGATGCGCAAAGTGGCGGCCAATGCCATGCGCGTGCTGCTGCTGGTGATGGGTACTTTGTTTGCCCTGTCTTCGCTGGGTTTTGACTTGACGGCCTTGTCGGTGTTGGGTGGTGCCTTGGGGGTGGGCATTGGCTTTGGTTTGCAAAAGTTGGCCGCCAACTACGTGAGCGGCTTTGTCATCTTGCTGGAGCGTTCGCTGCGCATTGGGGACTTTGTGCGGGTCGATGGTTTTGAAGGGCGTGTGACCGACATCAAAACCCGTTACACCTTGGTGCGGGCCAGCAATGGCAGCGAATCAGTGGTGCCCAATGAATTGCTACTGACTCAGCGCGTGGAGAATTTGTCGCTCGAAAGCCGTCACCTCTTACAAACCTGCACCTTTTGGGTCGGGCTGGAGAGCGATGTGCCGCTGGTGCAAGATGTGTTGGTGCAAGCTGCACTCAGCGTCGAGTGGGTGTTGCCCACACCTGTGCCGCAGGCTTTGTTGGCCGAAGTGGCACCACAGGGTTTACGATTCACGTTGAACTTCTGGATGGAAGACCCCGTTAACGGCCAGTCCTTGATGCGTTCGCGGGTCAACATCGCAGCATTGAGCGGCCTACGCGCAGCCAGTGTGATGCTGGTGCATGCGCCCCAAGAGGTTGTGCTTCGCCATTGAGTCCTTGATTTTTCTAAGGACAATCCCTAAAAAGCACGGTCGTTCTAAGAAAATATCGCTTTGATCCCTACAATGTGACGTTTACGTAAACGTCAATCTGTTTTAACGAAATTTGGAGCTTTTGCCATGAAAGTTTTGGTCGCTGTCAAACGCGTGGTGGACTACAACGTCAAAGTCCGCGTGAAGTCGGACAACTCGGGCGTTGACATTGCGAACGTCAAGATGAGCATGAACCCGTTTGATGAGATCGCGGTAGAAGAAGCTGTGCGTCTCAAAGAAAAAGGCGTGGTCACTGAAGTGATCGCCGTGTCTTGCGGCGTGACCCAATGCCAAGAAACCTTGCGTACCGCGATGGCCATCGGTGCAGACCGCGGCATCTTGGTCGAGACGGCAGAGGAGCTGCAACCTTTGGCAGTGGCCAAGCTGCTCAAAGCCTTGATCGACAAAGAGCAGCCAGGTCTTGTGATTTTGGGCAAACAAGCGATTGACGACGATTGCAACCAAACCGGCCAAATGTTGGCTGCCTTGGCGGACATGCCGCAAGCGACTTTCGCCTCTAAAGTGGAAGTGGCCGACGGCAAAGCCAGCGTGACCCGCGAAGTCGATGGAGGCTTAGAGACGCTCTCAGTGACCTTGCCCGCAGTCATCACCACCGACTTGCGTTTGAACGAGCCCCGCTATGTGACCTTGCCCAACATCATGAAGGCCAAGAAAAAGCAGCTCGATGTGTTCAAACCTGAAGACCTTGGTGTGGACGTGACCCCTCGTATCAAGACCTTGAAAGTGACCGAGCCAGCCAAGCGCAGCGCCGGTATCAAAGTGCCCGATGTGGCGACTTTGGTGGACAAGCTCAAAAACGTGGCCAAGGTAATTTAAGGAAATACGAACATGACATCCCTCGTAATCGCAGAACACGACAACGCCTCCATCAAGCCCGCCACGCTCAACACAGTGACCGCCGCCGCCGCTATTGGCGTTGACGTTCATGTGCTGGTGGCTGGCCACAATGCTGGTGCCGCCGCCGCCGCCGCGGCCCAAATCGCAGGCGTGAGCAAAGTCATTCACGCTGACGGTGCAACGCTCGAAGCCGGTTTGGCCGAGAACGTGGCAGCCCAAGTCTTGGCCATCGCCCAAAACTACAGTCACATCTTGTTCCCCGCAACAGCCAACGGCAAA
>CANCGU010000199.1 GCA_947377705.1 Comamonadaceae bacterium | reverse complement strand
GCAAGTTGAGTTTGCTGCTGAGCCAAGTTGTCGCGTTCATCCCATCCCTCTTTCTGGCTTTAAGCCGTCAACACACTTCGTTTGGCAGACGCTAACTCGCGCAAGGCCTCACGTTGCTGCAACAAATGGTCACGCATGGCGGCGTCTGCACCTGCGGCATCGCCCGCTTTGATTGCCGCAAACACGGCCAAATGCTCTTTCAAACTTTGCTTCAAGCGTCCGGGTGCATGCAGCTGCTGCAAGCGTGCGAGCTTCAAAATTTTGCGTAGATCAGCAATGGTTTGCGCCAGCCACTTGTTGTTGGCCAATTGAATGATGGCTTCGTGAATGGCATAGTTGGCTTCGTAGTAATCGTTGATGCGCCCCGCGTCTGCATGCTGTTGCAAACGCTGGTGCCAAACGTCTAGCGCCTGCACATCCGCGGGCGTGGCGCGTTGGGTGGCATCAAAGGCACAACGCCCTTCAAGCAAGGCAATGACTGGAAAGATGTCGTCAAGGTCTTGTTCGGTGACCTCGTTCACAAAACAACCCCGACGAGGCTCATGACGCACCAAGCCTTCAGCCGTCAACACTTTGAGCGCTTCACGCAAGGGTGTGCGAGAGATGGACCACAGCTCACACAGGGTCACTTCGTCAATGAAGCTACCCGGCCAGAGTTGGCCATCAAAGATGTAGTTGCGCAGCTGGGAAGCCACATCGACGTGCAAGGAGCTGGGAAGCGTGCGCATAGGGTTGGGGTGCAGCTGAAGTTTCTGTAATTACGTGTAATTATGAGATCTAAGTCGTCTCAGATACCCCCCAATTCGCAGGGACTTTCCCTGAACGGGCTAACCCTTAAGACAAATAATTAAACGGGGTGCGGTTGGCGTAAAGCACGCAACCACAAGGCCACGCCAACCAACACCATGGGGACACACAACCACTGCCCCATGCTCATGCCCAGCGCAAGCAAGCCAAGATGCGCATCGGGTTCACGGAAGTATTCCGCCATGAAGCGCAAGCTGCCGTAGCCGATCATGAACACACCTGACACGGCGCCTATGGCGCGTGGCTTGCGGGCATAGAGCCACAAAACCACGAACAACAAAATGCCTTCACCTAGGAACTGGTAAATCTGTGAAGGATGGCGTGGAATAAGGCTGCCACTGCCTGGAAAAACCATGGCCCAAGGCAGGGAAGGATCTGCCGCCCGGCCCCACAACTCGCCGTTGATGAAATTACCCACACGTCCGGCGGCCAAACCTGTTGGCACGCAAGGTGCAATGAAGTCTGTCACCCACAACCAAGGCCGATGGCGCTGCCAAGCAAACACAGCCGTCGCCACGAATACGCCTAACATGCCGCCATGAAAGCTCATGCCGCCTTGCCAAACTGCAAACACTTCGAGGGGATGTGCGAAGTAGTAAACAGGGTTGTAAAACACGCAGTAGCCAATGCGCCCGCCCATGACCACGCCCATCACACCGTAAAACAAAATGTCTTCAATGTCTTGCTTGGACCAAGCGCCCAGTGCGACTTGGGCCGCGTAGGGTTCGTGCTTCAAGCGCAAGCGTGCCAAACCGACAAATAAGGCGAAGGCAGCCAAGTAGGTCAAGCCATACCAATGAATGGCAATTGGCCCCAGCGCCAAGGCAACGGGGTCAATTTGGGGATGCATCAGCATAGCGGTTTGGCCCAGGTCTTAATCGAGTAAGGACAAATCGCGAACAGCACCTTTGTCTGCCGAAGTGGCCAACAAGGCGTAAGCCTTCAGAGCCGCAGACACTTTGCGTGGACGTGGCAATGCGGGCTTCCAGCCGAGCTTGTCTTGTTCCACGCGACGTTGCGCCAGGTCTTCATCACTCACCAACACGTTGATGGTGCGGTTAGGAATATCAATTCGAATGCGATCGCCGTTTTTGACCAAACCAATCGTGCCGCCAGCGGCTGCTTCGGGTGAGCAATGGCCAATCGACAAACCAGAGGTACCGCCAGAGAAACGGCCATCGGTCAGCAAGGCACAAGCCTTGCCCAAGCCTTTGGACTTGATGTAGCTGGTGGGGTAAAGCATTTCTTGCATGCCAGGGCCACCCTTGGGGCCTTCGTAACGCACCACCACGATGTCGCCAGCTTTGACCTTGTCGCTCAAGATGTTTTCGACAGCTTCATCTTGAGACTCCACCACATGGGCAGGGCCTTCGAACACGAGCAAGCTGTCGTCCACGCCTGCGGTCTTGACCACACAACCATCCAAAGCAATGTTGCCCGTCAACACGGCCAATCCACCTTGTTGGCTGAAGGCGTGATCGACGGCACGAATACAACCCTCTGCGCGGTCTGTATCAAGGCTAGGCCAGCGGGTGTTTTGGCTGAAGGCCACTTGCGTGGGGATACCAGCGGGGCCAGCCATGTAGAACGTCTTCACGGCATCCGATGGGTTACGTGCGATATCCCATTCGTCGAGGACCTCTTTCATGGTTTTGCCCAGCACCGTGCCTACATCGGTGTGCAGCTTGCCAGCGCGGTCCAATTCACCCAAGATGCCCATGATGCCGCCTGCGCGGTGCACGTCTTCGATGTGGTACTTGTTGGTGTTGGGTGCCACCTTGCACAACTGCGGCACGATTTTGGACATGCGGTCGATGTCAGCCATGGTGAAGTCGATCTCGGCTTCCTGGGCAATCGCCAGAATGTGCAGAATGGTGTTGGTCGAACCGCCCATGGCGATATCTAGGGCAATCGCATTTTCAAAGGCTTTGAAGCCCATGGAGCGTGGCAAGACCGAAGCGTCTTCTTGTTCGTAGTAGCGTTTGCACAAGTCGACGATCGTGCGACCCGCTTGCTTAAACAGCTGCTCGCGGTCGGCGTGCGTGGCGACCACGGTGCCGTTGCCAGGCAAAGCCAAGCCCAGGGCCTCAGCCAAACAGTTCATAGAGTTGGCAGTGAACATGCCCGAGCACGAACCACAGGTGGGGCATGCAGAACGCTCGACTTCAGCCAAATCAGCGTCCGACACTTTGTCGTCGGCCGCCATCACCATGGCGTCAATCAAGTCGAGTTTCTTAAACTCCATCACTTGTGTTTGTGGATTGGCCAATCGCACCTTGCCCGCTTCCATGGGGCCACCCGACACAAAGATGACGGGGATGTTCAGGCGCATGGCGGCCATCAACATACCGGGCGTGATCTTGTCGCAGTTGGAGATACAAACAATGGCATCGGCGCAGTGGGCATTGACCATGTACTCGACCGAGTCGGCAATGATGTCGCGACTGGGCAGCGAATACAACATGCCGTCGTGGCCCATGGCAATACCGTCGTCGACCGCAATCGTATTGAACTCTTTGGCCACACCGCCCGCAGCTTCAATCTCGCGAGCCACCAATTGGCCCAAGTCTTTCAAATGCACATGGCCAGGCACAAACTGCGTGAACGAGTTGGCAATGGCGATGATGGGCTTTTGAAAATCGTCGTCCTTCATGCCTGTGGCACGCCACAACGAACGGGCACCTGCCATGTTGCGGCCGGCGGTGGAGGTCTTGGAACGATAAGCAGGCATGTGTGGGCTCCGGTCAATAAAACAGCTAAAAGTGGGGTTGAATTATGGCCCACGGCCAAACAGCCTTATGTCTCGCAAGTGCATCCCCTCAGCCCCATGTGTAAAAAAATAAGTACTGCTCACATGCACGCTAAACTGGCTTAGCATTTCATCAACTTTGAAGAGGCATTGCCATGCACAAGCAACTCTTAATGCTCGCCACCCTTGTTGTTTCTATGGTGTCCATGCCAGCGTGGGCAGACTTGGCGTTAGCCACCGCTAAGAATTGCATGGCCTGCCATGCATCCGACAAAAAACTGGTGGGGCCAGCCTACAAAGATGTGGCCGCCAAATACGGAGGAGATAAAACGGCAGTGGAGAAATTAGCCACCAAAATTCAAAAAGGTGGGGCTGGCGTTTGGGGCCCTGTGCCCATGCCTGCCAACACCCAAGTCAGCGACGCAGACGCCAAGAAATTAGCGGCTTGGGTGCTGACCATCAAATAAACCGCAGCCACGCGCTGCAAGCATTCCGACAGGGGCTTTGAGTAAACTCAGCCGCTGTTTTTACTTCTGGCCTTTTTCAGGACTCCATCCATGACCACGATCCGCCAAAACGACCTGATTGAATCGGTCGCCGCTGCGCTGCAATACATCAGCTACTACCACCCTGCCGATTTCATCAGCCACTTGGCCAACGCCTACCAGCGTGAACAAAGCCCAGCGGCCAAAGATGCCATCGCGCAAATTTTGACCAACAGCAAGATGAGCGCCTTTGGCCACCGCCCAATTTGCCAGGACACAGGCATCGTGAACGTGTTCTTGAAAATCGGTATGGACGTGCGCTGGGAAGGCTTCAGCGGCAGCTTAGAAGACGCGATCAACGAAGGCGTGCGCCGTGGCTACAACCACCCCGACAACATGCTGCGCGCCTCCGTGGTGGATGACCCGCAGTTCGCACGCAAGAACACCAAGGACAACACGCCTGCTGTGATCTTCATGCAAGTCGTGCCTGGCGACAAAGTGGATGTGACCGTGGCTGCCAAAGGCGGCGGCAGCGAGAACAAGTCCAAGATGTACATGCTCAACCCCAGCGATAACGTGGTGGATTGGGTGCTCAAGACCGTACCGACCATGGGCGCGGGCTGGTGCCCTCCCGGCATGCTGGGCATTGGCATTGGCGGCACCGCTGAAAAAGCCGTGCTCATGGCCAAAGAAAGCTTGATGGACGACCTCGACATGTACCAGTTGCTGGAGAAATCCAGCAAAGGCGACAAGCTCAGCCAAGTTGAAGAACTGCGTTTGGAGCTGTACCACAAGGTCAACGCCCTCGGCATCGGCGCACAAGGCTTGGGCGGCTTGACCACCGTACTCGACGTGAAGATCAAGATGTACCCCACGCACGCGGCCAGCAAGCCGATTGCGATGATTCCTAACTGCGCCGCCACACGCCACGCCCACTTTGTGATGGACGGCTCAGGCCCTGTGTTCTTGGAAGCCCCATCACTGGACCTGTGGCCCGATGTCAACTGGACCCCAGACACGCAAAAGAGCAAGCGCGTAGACCTCAACACCCTCACCAAAGAAGAAGT
>CANCGU010000198.1 GCA_947377705.1 Comamonadaceae bacterium | reverse complement strand
CCCATGGACTTGAAGCGCGGCATCGACAAAGCTGTTGCCGCCTTGATCGAAGAGTTGAAGAAAGCCACCAAGGCCACCACCACCAGCAAAGAAATCGCGCAAGTCGGTTCTATCTCTGCCAACAGCGACCACAGCATTGGTGAAATCATCGCCAACGCCATGGAAAAAGTAGGCAAAGAAGGCGTGATCACGGTGGAAGACGGCAAGTCTTTGAACAACGAACTCGACGTTGTGGAAGGCATGCAATTCGACCGCGGCTACCTGTCACCCTACTTCATCAACAGCCCAGAGAAGCAAGCTGCTTTGTTGGACAACCCCTTCGTGTTGTTGTTCGACAAAAAGATCAGCAACATCCGCGACTTGTTGCCTACCTTGGAAGCCGTTGCAAAAGCTGGCCGTCCATTGCTGATCATTGCTGAAGAAGTCGAAGGCGAAGCCTTGGCAACTTTGGTGGTCAACACCATCCGTGGCATCTTGAAGGTTGTGGCTGTCAAGGCGCCAGGCTTTGGCGATCGTCGCAAAGCCATGTTGGAAGACATCGCTATCTTGACCGGCGGCAAAGTGATTGCTGAAGAAGTTGGCTTGACCCTCGAAAAAGTGACTTTGGCTGACCTCGGCCAAGCCAAGCGCATCGAAGTGGGCAAGGAAAACACCATCATCATCGACGGCGCTGGTGCAGCGGCTGACATCGAAGCCCGCGTCAAACAAGTGCGCGTGCAAATCGAAGAAGCCACGTCTGACTACGACCGTGAAAAACTGCAAGAGCGCGTGGCCAAGTTGGCTGGCGGTGTTGCCGTGATCAAGGTGGGCGCTGCTACCGAAGTCGAAATGAAAGAAAAGAAAGCCCGCGTGGAAGACGCCCTGCACGCCACGCGCGCTGCTGTGGAAGAAGGCATCGTGGCTGGCGGCGGCGTGGCCTTGCTGCGTGCTCGTCAAACAGCTGGCACCATCAAAGGTGACAACGCTGACCAAGACGCTGGTATCAAACTGGTGTTGAAAGCCATCGAAGCCCCCTTGCGCGAAATCGTTTACAACGCAGGTGGCGAGCCATCCGTTGTGGTGAACGCTGTGTTGGCTGGCAAAGGCAACTACGGCTTCAACGCTGCCAACGACACCTACGGCGATATGATCGAAATGGGCATCTTGGACCCAACCAAAGTGACACGCACTGCTTTGCAAAATGCAGCATCTGTGGCCTCTTTGATGTTGACCACCGAGTGCATGGTTTCAGAAGCACCAAAAGACGAAGCCGGCGGCGGCATGCCTGATATGGGTGGCATGGGCGGTATGGGTGGCATGGGCGGCATGGGCATGTAATTGCTCCGCTGCTTTGCCTGAGCACTTCGGTGCTCTTGCCAAACGCAAAAGCCTCACGAGAAATCGTGAGGCTTTTTCTTTGGGCAGTTGCGACACAATAGCGGCATGGACACCACGCCTATCCT
This sequence comes from Comamonadaceae bacterium, assembly GCA_947377705.1. The sequence continues at coordinate 3,685 of CANCGU010000198.1, read as the reverse complement.
TTCGCTTCTGCAACAACGCCTACCTACGTTGATGGCAGCCTATGCTTTTGGTAGTCGCATCAGGGATGCGGGGCTGCGTGCCAATCCAGAAAGCGACTTGGATTTAGCTGTTTTGGTCGAAGGCTATGCAGATCCTGTGCTGCTGTTTGAGATAGCGGGGGAGTTGGCGGACATCGCCCACTGCCATGTCGACCTCTTGGATCTACGTGCGGCTAGCACAGTGATGCAAAGCCAAATACTCACACAAGGCCAGCGCTTATGGGCCAAGGATGTACGCGCCGGGCTTTTTGAAGCGGCCATGTTGAATGAAAAAATTTACCTTGACCAGGCGCGGCAACGTTTGATACACGATGTGATGGAGCGAGGATCAATCTATGGCGGATGATGTATTGCTAAACAAAGCAGCCTCCATTGAGCGCTGTGTGGCGCGTGCCCGCGAAGAATACGCGGTAGACCCGAAGGGATTCGCCACCAATTTCACACGCCAAGACGCTGCCATTCTCAATATCCAACGCGCGTGCGAAGCCGTATTGGACATGGGGCAACACATCATTCGACGCGAATCCTTGGGATTGCCGCAAAGTGCCAGAGATGTATTTGCGCTGCTCAGGCAAGCGGGCTGGATTGATGAGGTCTTGGCCGAATCCATGAAACGCATGGTCGGTTTTCGCAATGTCGCCGTGCACGAATACCAAGCCCTGCAATTACCGATCACGCTCAACATCATCACCGGGCATCTCGGCGAGTTCGCAGATTTCAGCCAATGCATGCTGCGCAAGGACGCTTCGACCCGCCGCAGCTGATGCGTTCAGGCGTGCATCAACGCTTCCAACTTCACCGCATCCACACAGAAAGCGCGAATGCCCTCGGCCAGCTTCTCAGTAGCCATCGCATCTTCATTCATCGCATAACGGAACGTGGCTTCTGTGTGATGTACCTCTGGCAAGTCCAGTTGCATGGCAGTCGATGCACTCAAGGCTTGCGCTAACGGCTCATTGGACGCACCCAACTGCGCCAGCAACTCAGGCGCAATGGTCAGCAAATCACAACCAGCTAAGGCGGTGATTTGGCCCACGTTTCTAAAGCTCGCACCCATCACCTCGGTTTGGATGCCGTGGCGCTTGTAGTGGTTGTAAATGGCGCGGACGGACTTCACGCCAGGGTCGCTGGCATGGGCGTTGTCGGCTTCGACCCAAGCAGCACCCGCCGATTTTTTGTACCAGTCGTAAATGCGCCCCACAAACGGCGAAATAAGTTGCACCTTGGCATCGCCGCACGCCACCGCTTGGGCGAACGAAAACAGCAAGGTCAGGTTGGTGCGAATGCCTTCACGCTCTAGCTCGGCAGCGGCTTGGATGCCTTCCCATGTAGAAGCAATTTTGATGAGCACGCGCTCGCGCTTCACACCCTGCGCTTCATACAGCGCCATGATGCGCTTGGCACGGGCCACCGTGGCGGACGTGTCAAAGCTCAAACGCGCATCGACTTCGGTCGAGACCCGCCCAGGGATGGTGGCCAAAATCTCGCAGCCAAAGCGCACCAACAAGCGGTCAATCTGCGCGTCCATGGGCTCATTGCCGTGGGCGGCCACGGTGTCTTTGAGCAGGGGCAGGTATTCGGGCTTTTGCACCGCTTTCAAAATCAGCGATGGGTTGGTGGTGGCGTCTTGCGGCTGGAATTGGGCGAGCTGCTTGAAGTCGCCAGTGTCGGCCACGACGGTGGTGAATTGTTTGAGGGCGTCGAGTTGGTTCATGGGCCAAATTATCAGGCCGATCAAGCGCTTAGAAAGGCCCGCCCAAGGGGAATGGGATAATTTCAGCACTATGAAAATTTCGACACAACGCGCAATCGATCGCTGGGTAGGCCAAGCGTTGTGCGCCCTGCTTTCGGTGTGGTCCAAACTACGGGCCGTGGTCGCGCCGAACGTGCACCACCACCGCAACGCCCAACCCCGTATTTTGGTGATTTTGCTGTCCGAAATGGGCTCCGTCGTCTTGGCCAAAGCCATGTTTGACACGCTCAAGGCCAAGCACCCAGGCGCGGATTTGCATGTGTTGCAACTCAAGAAAAACCAAGGCGTGATGCGCTTGCTGGGTTTTGTCCCCGAAACCAATTTGCATTCGCTGGATGACTCGTCGCTTGGCGCACTGCTGCATGACTTGTGGCACACCACACGCCACTTGCGGACGTTGCAGCTGGACGGCGTGATGGACTGCGAGTTGTTCTCGCGCATCAGTGCCTTGCTCAGCTACGCCTGCGGCGCGCGTGTGCGCGTGGGCTTCACCTCGCACACGCAAGAGGGTTTGTATCGCGGCAGCTTCATCAACGCGCCTGTGCCTTACAACACCTACCAACACATCAGCCTGCAGTTTGTGGGTTTGGCCAAAGTGATGGACAACGCGCTTGCATGGACGTCCGCACAGTTGAACGACGCCACACATCGCCCACTCACCCGTTTTGTGCTGCCCGCGATGGCGCGCAACTTGCCACAACTGTCGGTCGATGCCGCCGAGTTGCAAACCTTTCAAGACCGCTTGCGCGCTGACTTTGCCAGCTTCATGGGCAACCGCAAACGTGTGCTGCTGTATGTGAGTGGTGGCGCGTTGCCCATCCGCGCCTGGCCTGAAGACAGCTACATCGCGCTGGCCAAAACCCTGATCGCCAACGGCTGCGCCGTGGGCGTGATTGGGCTGCCAGAAGACACCCCGCAAGCCCAACGCGTGCTGCACGCCGTGAACAACCCCCTCTGCATTGGCCTGACAGGCTACACACGCAACCTGCGCGAGCTGCTCCTGCTGTTTCACAACGCCGAGTTGCTGGTGACCAACGACGGCGGCCCCGGCCACTTTGCCAGCCTCACACCAATTGATGTGATTGCCTTCTTTGGCCCCGAAACAGGCCGTCTGTACGGCCCCATCAGCGAACGCGCCACCGTGCTGGAGTCTGGCATGGCCTGCTCGCCTTGCTTGACGGCCTACAACCACCGCGACAGTTTTTGCGATGGTGACAACCAGTGCCTCAAAGTCATCACTGTGGCCGAGGTTGAAAAACTGGTGTTGCACAAATTGCAGCTCATTTAAATGACGACACACACCTCTGCTGAGCACCCCCACTCATTCGTGCAAACCTTATTGACGCGTTGGCGCTACATCAAATTTGGCTTGGTTGGGGCCAGCGGCACCGTGGTGAATTTGGCCGTGCTGTATGTATGCCAAGAGTTTTTGTTGGCGTCCATCGCCTCGGGCGAGCAACGCTTGTATGCCTCGTTGGCCATTGCCATTTTGCTGGCCACCGTCAACAACTTTGCATGGAACCGTTTGTGGACGTGGCGCGACCGTCAGGCCGAGTTTCATGGCGGCCTGGCGACACAATTTGTGCGTTACGGCCTCGCCTCATGGTTGGGCACCAGCGTGCAGTACATCTTGACGCTGTGGCTGGCCCAACATGTGCATTACTTGCTGGGCAACGTGCTGGCCATTGTGTTGGCCAGCGTCATCAACTACTTTGCCAACGACTGGTGGACATTCAAAGGCAACCCACGCGAAGTGTCGGACGACGAGCGCACACAGCGCTACCAAAGCATCACACTCGGTTTGTTGGTGCTGGCTGTGTTGGTTTATCTGTTTGACCTGGGTGGCGAAAACATCCCACGCAACGGCGACGAGCTGGTTTACACCCACATCGC
>CANCGU010000197.1 GCA_947377705.1 Comamonadaceae bacterium | reverse complement strand
TCGAACACCCCGCCCCTTGAACGCGTTGCCATCGATTTGGGCGATCGCAGCTATCAAATTTTGATTGGCGAACAGTTGCTCGACGCGCCCAGCACTTGGGCTGATCTGCCCAAAGCCTCGGCGGCCTTCATCGTCACCAACGACACCGTCGGCCCGATCTACGCCGCACGTTTGCAAGCCGCGCTCGCGCCGATCTACAAACACGTGCACACCGTGACCTTGCCCGACGGCGAGAGCCACAAAGACTGGCAAACCCTGAACCTGATTTTTGACGCGCTGCTGGGCCAAGGCGCCGACCGCAAAACCGTGCTGTTTGCCTTGGGTGGCGGCGTGGTGGGCGACATGACTGGCTTTGCTGCGGCTTGCTACATGCGTGGCGTGCCCTTTGTGGAAGTGCCCACCACGTTGCTGGCGCAGGTCGATTCATCGGTGGGCGGCAAGACGGCCATCAACCACCCCATCGGCAAAAACATGATTGGCGCGTTCTACCAACCGCAACGCGTGGTGTGTGATTTGGATACCTTGCAAACCTTGCCCCAGCGCGAGATGAGCGCAGGCTTGGCCGAAATCATCAAATACGGCCCGATTGCCGACATGCAATTTTTTGAATGGATTGACACCCACCTCGATGCGCTTTTGGCGCGTGACCCGAAAGCCTTGGCACACGCCGTCAAACGCAGCTGCGAAATCAAAGCCTGGGTGGTGGGCCAAGACGAACGCGAAGGAGGCATCCGTGCTATTTTAAATTTCGGCCACACCTTTGGTCACGCCATTGAAGCGGGCCTGGGTTTTGGCGAATGGCTGCACGGCGAAGCCGTGGGCTGCGGCATGGTCATGGCCTCACACTTGTCACAGCGTTTGGGCTTGGTCGATGAGGCCTTTGTGTCTCGCTTTACGGCGCTCATTGAACGCGCAGGCTTGCCCATCGTTGGCCCCAAACTCGGTGCAGATGTTTACCTGCACCACATGCGCGTAGACAAAAAAGCTGAAGCTGGCGAGATCAAATTTGTGTTGATCGACAAACCCGGCAGTGCCATCGTGCGCGGCGCCCCCGACGCCTTGGTGGCGCAAGTGATTGACGATTGCTGTGCAGCCTAAGCCCAGCGTGAGCCCTCACGTCAGCGTGTTAGCGGCATACGCGTGTTGGCCAGAGCAGTCGCGTGGCCGCCGACACCCCGAGCCACAAGCCCCCGCGCACGCCCCCAGCTTTCGCAATCCCCACCAGCGCGACCGCGATCGCATCGTGCACGCCACGGCCTTTCGCCGCTTGGTCTACAAAACCCAAGTGTTTTTGAATCACGAAGGCGATCTGTTTCGCACCCGCATGACGCACTCGTTGGAGGTGGCGCAACTGGGCCGTTCCATCGCCCGCGCGTTGAACTTGAATGAAGATTTGGTGGAAGCCATTGCCTTGGCTCATGACCTTGGTCACACCCCATTCGGTCACGCGGGCCAAGACGCGTTGAACGAATGCATGGCTGCGCACGGCGGCTTCGAACACAACCTGCAAAGCCTGCGCGTGGTGGACGAGCTGGAAGAGCGCTACCCCGCGTTCAACGGCCTGAACCTGAGTTTTGAAACCCGCGAAGGCATCTTGAAACACTGTGCGCGTCGCAATGCAGAACTCATCAACGCGCAAGAGCCCAATGGCGTTGCCGCCCGTTTTCTAAATGGCACGCAGCCCAGCCTCGAAGCGCAGTTGTGCAACTTGGCCGACGCCATTGCCTACAACGCGCACGACATCGATGATGGCGTGCGCTCGGGTTTGCTCACGTTAGAGCAGTTGCAAGAGGTGTCGCTGTTTGCCCGTTATCACGCGCAAACCTTGGCGGATTACCCACAGTTGCAAGGCCGTCGCGTGTTGTTTGAGGCCATCCGCCGCATGTTGAGCGATCAGGTGTACGACGTCATCAATGCCACGCGCGCAGCGCTGCAACAGCACGCACCCGCTAGTGCTGACGAAGCGCGCCAGTGCCCGCCGCTGGTGCAGTTCAGCGCGACGATGTATGAAGAATCGAAAGCGCTCAAGTCGTTTTTGTTCCGCAATTTGTACCGTCACCCGCAGGTCATGCAGACCACGGAGGGTGCGCGCGCTATGGTGCAAGAACTGTTTGCCGTCTACTTGGCCAAACCGCAAGAAATGCCTGCCGCCTATGCCCAACGCAGCGATGTGCCGCGTGCCGTGGCCGACTACTTGTCGGGCATGACCGACCGCTTCGCCACGCGTGAGCACGCACGCCTCACGGCATAAAACCAGCGGAATTATCTGAACATGAGCAAGCACCGCTTTGGCATTCACCCCTCGTGGGTCATCGTGTTTGCAGGCGTGTGCGCCGCGCTGCATGTGGGCAAGCTGCCGCCTGCTTTGCCGGTGCTGCAAGACGCGCTCAACATCAGCTTGGTGCAAGCGGGTTTCTTGTTGTCCGCAGTGCAAATCGCCAGCATGACCTTGGGGTTGGCTGTGGGTTTGAGTGCCGATAGTTTGGGCTTGCGCCGCAGCATGTTGGTGGGGCTTGGTTTGTTGTCAGTCGCCAGCATCTGCGGTGGTTTTGTGGCCGATGCCAGTGGCTTGTTGTTTTTGCGAGCTTTAGAAGGCTTGGGGTTTTTACTGGTCGTCATGCCAGCGCCCGCGCTCATTCGTCGCACGGTGGATGCATCGCAGCTCAGCGGCCGCATGGGCTGGTGGGGCACGTACATGCCTACGGGCAGTGCGCTGGCGCTGCTGTTGGGGCCTTGGGTCATTGCGGGTTTGAACTGGTCTGCATGGTGGTGGCTGCTGGGTGCCGTGGCCGCGTTTGCTTGGGTAGCCGTCTGGCTGTGCGTGCCCGATGTGCAGCCGCCCGCACCCACACACAACGCTGCTAACGATGCGTGGCCCAAGCGCTTGGCGCTCACCCTTCAAAGCCCCGGCCCTTGGTTGGTGGCGCTGACGTTTGCGGTGTATTCATCGCAGTGGTTGGCCGTGGTGGGGTTTTTGCCCACGGTCTATGCCGAGCTGGGTTTGGCCGCAGGCACGGCGGGTGTGTTGTCGGCTTGCGTGGCACTAGCCAATGTGAGCGGCAACATCATGTCGGGCCGTTTGCTGCAACGCGGCTGGCCTGTGCAACGTTTGCTTTCCATCGGTTTTGCGTGCATGGCTTTGGGCGCTGTCGGCGCGTATGCCGTGTGGCAGGGCGAAGGCTTGCCCACCTCGTTGCGCTTTGCGTGCGTGGTGATGTTCTCGGCTGTGGGCGGTTTGATTCCCGGCACTTTGTTTTCATGCGCTTTGCGCTTGGCCCCCAGCGAAGGCACGGTGTCCACCACCGTGGGCTACATGCAACAGCTCTCGGCGCTGGGTCAATTTGCAGGGCCACCGCTGGTGGCATGGGTGGCGGCCAGCGCGGGCGGCTGGCAGTGGACATGGACGGTGACTGCCACACTCAGTTTGGCGGGCGCTGTGTTGGCGCACTTCATTGGCCGCGCATTGCATAAGAAAGAAAAACATGACTAAGGCAGATATGACCAAGGGACTCACCCCAGACCAAGAACACACCGCCATCGAAGACACGCAAAAGTGGCTGCTAGAAGCCGTGGTGGGCCTCAACCTGTGCCCCTTCGCCAAAGCAGTGGTGGTCAAAGACATGGTGTGCTACCGCGTGTGCGCATCCGCCGAACCCGCCGATGTGTTGGCCATGTTGCGCGAAGAGTTGCAACACTTGGCCGAGGCCGACCCAGACAAGCTAGACACCACGCTGCTGATTGCGCCCAACGCCTTGCCCGACTTCTTGGACTTCAACGATTTCTTGGCCGACTGCGACGAAGTGCTGATGGACTTAGAACTAGACGGCGTGCTGCAAGTGGCCGACTTTCACCCGCACTACCAATTTGGCGGCACGGATGTGGACGACATCGAGAACTTCACCAACCGCACGCCATACCCCACGCTGCACTTGCTGCGCGAAGCCAGCATTGACAAAGCCGTGGAGGCCTATCCTGATGCGTCGCTCATCTTCGAGCGCAACATTGAGGTGTTGAATAAGTTGGGGCACGAAGGCTGGGCTAAGTTGGGTATTGCTACGCGCCTGCACAATTAAGCCATGTCCAAACACAAACCCGCCGCCGCAGCCAAGCCCCAAGACCCAAGTTCTCAGCTTGAGCTGCGCCCCGGCCAGTCCATCGAGTTGCTCAAAGAGCTGCACATCCTCACACGCGACGGCAAGCTCAATCAAGATTCACGCCGCAAGCTCAAGCAGGTGTACCACCTGTACCAGTTCATCGACAAGCTGCTAAAAGAACTGCCCGCCAGCGAGCAAGGCCCCACCTTGGCCGACCACGGCGCGGGCAAGTCGTATTTGGGTTTCATCATTTACGACTTGTTTTTCAAAGCTTTGGGGCAGGGCAGCATATACGGCATCGAGACCCGCAGCGAGTTGGTGGATTCGTCCAAAGCACTGGCGCAGCGCTTGGGGTTCGAGCGCATGAAGTTTCTCAATCTCAGCGTGGCCGAGTCCGCACACAGCGATGCCTTGCCCGACCAGATTGATGTGGTCACCGCCCTGCATGCGTGCGATACCGCCACCGACGACGCGATTGCGTTTGGCTTGCAAAAGAAAGCTAAATACATGGTGCTCGTGCCGTGCTGCCAAGCTGAGCTGGCGCGTTCGCTCAACAAAAACAAAGCACTCAACTTGCAGCGCACACCGCTGGCTGAGCTGTGGCGTCACCCGCTGCACACGCGTGAGATGGGTAGCCAGCTCACCAATGTGTTGCGTTGTTTGTACCTAGAAGCGATGGGCTACCAAGTGACCGTGACCGAGCTGGTGGGCTGGGAGCACAGCATGAAAAACGAACTCATCTTGGCCAAGTACACGGGGCAAAAAAAGCGCAGTGCGGCGGAGCGGTTGACGGCTTTGCTCGAAGAGTTTGGCCTGCAAGAGTTGGCCGAGACACGCTTCAACGTCGGTGCTTAATTAATCGGGGTCAGGTTCGAATTACCATCGGCAGATGGCCCGCCTACCCCGTCTCACCGTCACCGGCTACCCGCACCACGTCATTCTGCGGGGCAATAACCGGCAAGATATTTTTCTCAACGCTGCGGATGACCAGCGCATGCTTGATTTGTTGTTCGAGCACAGCCGCGCGCACAAGGTGGACATTCATGC
>CANCGU010000196.1 GCA_947377705.1 Comamonadaceae bacterium | reverse complement strand
TCTACAATAGGAGGCTAATCACAGAGAGTCCTATGACGGCATCCAACGCTCACCCTACCATCGGCCCCGATTCTTTTTTAACGCTGCACTACCGGCTTTCGGGACCGCAAGGCGACGTGATCAACACGTTCAACGACAAACCTGCCACGCTGTCCCTGGGTTCGGGCGAGTTGTCGCCCGCCTTAGAGCAGCATTTGATGGGGCTCGAGGAGGGCGCGCACACCACGTTTGAGCTGGCCGCAGGCTTGGCCTTTGGTGAGCGCAACCCCGACATGCAGCAGTGGGTGAGCAAGAGCTTGCTCAAAGAATTTGGTGACCCAGACGAGCAATACGCCGTGGGCGATGTGGTGCAGTTCCCCGCACCCAACGGCCAAGGCTCGTTCGCGGGCGCGGTGCAGCAAGTCACCGAAGACCAGGTGCTGTTTGACTTCAACCACCCCCTAGCCAACCAACCTGTGACGTTTGAAGTGCAAGTCATTGGCATTTTGTAAAGCAGCATGAGCAAAAATTTGCAAGAAATCGTTCTCGCTGCACCCCGTGGGTTTTGCGCGGGTGTGGACCGCGCCATTGACATCGTGGACCGTGCATTAGAAAAGTTTGGGGCCCCCGTCTATGTGCGCCACGAAATCGTGCACAACACCTTTGTGGTGGCTGACCTCAAGAGCCGAGGCGCAATTTTTATCGAAGACTTGGCCGATGTGCCGCCTGGTGCCACCTTGGTGTTCAGTGCCCACGGTGTTCCCAAATCGGTGGAAGAAGAGGCTGCGCGCCGTGGTTTCACCGTGTTTGATGCCACGTGTCCGCTGGTGACCAAGGTGCATGTGGAAGTGGCTAAGCTGCACAAAGAGGGCTTTGAGTTCATCATGATTGGCCACAAAGGCCACCCCGAAGTCGAAGGCACGATGGGCCAGTTGCTCGACGGCATTTACTTGGTGGAAGACGTGGCCGATGTGGCGCATGTGCAACCCAAACAAACCGAGCGCTTGGCTGTGGTCACGCAAACCACACTCAGCGTGGACGATGCGGCGGTGATCACCGACGCCGTGGTGGCGCGCTTTCCCAATATTCGTAAGCCCAAGATGCAAGACATTTGCTACGCCACCCAAAACCGCCAAGACGCGGTGAAGGTGCTGAGCAACGAGGTCGAGGTGGTCATCGTGGTGGGCAGCCCCACCAGCTCCAACAGCAACCGCTTGCGCGATGTGGCACAGCGCTCGGGCGCACAAAGCTATATGGTCGATAACGCCGACGAACTGCAAGAAGAATGGTTTGCTGGCGTCACCCGTGTGGGTCTGACCGCCGGTGCGTCAGCACCCGACATCTTGGTGCAACAAGTCATTGCCCGCATGCGTGCCCTGGGCGCCGTGTCTGTACGAACCCTCGATGGTGTGGAAGAAACCATCAAATTCCCTCTGCCCAAAGGGCTGAAGTAAAAGGACTGAAACTCAATGCTCGACATCAACCAACTGCGCCGCGATTTGCCCAGCGTCATTGCCAAACTCGAAACCCGCAAAACCCCACAAGCGTTTTTAGACATCGAGGCTTACCAAACGCTGGAGAACGATCGCAAGTTGTTGCAGACCCGTACCGAAGAGTTGCAGTCCAGCCGCAACACGCTGTCTAAGCAAATTGGCATGCTCAAAGCCAAAGGTGAAAGTGCAGACGCCGTGATGGCGCAAGTCGCCGACATCAAAACTGAACTCGACGCCTCCGCCGTGCGCTTGGAGGTGCTGCAAGCGAAGTTGCAAACCATGTTGTTGGCCGTGCCCAACTTGCCCCACGACAGCGTGCCCGCAGGCGCTGATGAGCACGGCAATGTGGTGCTGCGTAGCTGGAGCCCCAGCGGCACCGAGCCAGCGCCTTTGGGCTTCGCGCCCAAAGACCATGTGGACTTGGGCGAGCCTTTGGGCCTTGATTTCGAGATGGGCGTCAAGCTCTCTGGCTCACGCTTCACCGTGATGAAGGGGCAAATCGCCCGCATGCACCGCGCCCTCGCGCAGTTCATGCTCGACGTGCAAACCCAAGAGCACGGTTATACCGAGTGCTACACGCCGTACATCGTGAACGCCGACAGCCTCAAAGGCACAGGCCAGTTGCCCAAGTTTGAGGAAGACTTGTTTGCCGCCAAAAAAGGCGGCCAAGAAGGCGAAGCCAGCAGCGAAAGCACCGCGCTGTACCTCATTCCCACCAGCGAAGTGCCGTTGACCAACTTCGTGCGCGACGTCGTGTTGGCTGAAAACGAGTTGCCCATCAAGCTCACTGCACACACCCCGTGCTTTCGCTCCGAGGCTGGCAGCGCTGGGCGCGACACACGCGGTTTGATTCGCCAACACCAGTTCGACAAAGTCGAGATGGTGCAAATCGTGCATCCTGATAAGAGCTACGAGACTTTGGAAGAAATGACGGGCCACGCCGAAGCGGTGCTGCAAAAGCTGGGCTTGCCTTACCGCGTGATGCTGCTGTGTACGGGCGACATGGGCTTTGGTGCCACCAAAACGCACGACCTCGAAGTCTGGCTGCCCGCGCAAAACACGTATCGCGAAATCAGCTCGGTGTCGAACTGTGAAGCCTTCCAAGCGCGCCGCTTGCAAGCGCGTTTCAAAAACGCACAAGGCAAGAACGAACTCGTGCACACCTTGAATGGTTCCGGTCTCGCTGTGGGCCGCACTTTGGTGGCGGTGCTGGAGAACTACCAACAAGCCGATGGCAGCGTTCGCGTGCCCGACGCGCTGCGCCCCTACATGGGCGGCGTGAGCGAGTTGCGCCCCTGATAGAATTACGGCTTCGACAAACGACACCGAATCAGGAGAAGTGGCAGAGTGGTCGAATGTACTTGACTCGAAATCAAGCGTAGGGGCGACCCTACCGAGGGTTCGAATCCCTCCTTCTCCGCCAATTAAAGACCCTAAGTGATTGATTTACTTAGGGTTTTTTCTTTTGTGTTCTGCAAAAGATACACTAAAAGATACACTTATTATCTGCTTTTTTGCTTAAAAAATAGGCAAAATCGTCAAGATTAGCACGTCCAAAGACTTAGGACAAGACTCATAGTCCAAGCTGTTCTAAAGAGAACGCCCCTCAGACGCTCTAAGCGCTATTGAAGCTACACGAGTACTCTCAGACGAAATTGGGACTCTTCTCGCTTGGATGTGGGGGCTTCTGTTGGATGTTCACTTGTCACGAGCTTGCTGAAGCTCTTGCTGCTTTTCTAGTTCAAGATTCACTCGTTTCTGTCTTGTCTTGAAGCGTTCAACAGCTTTGCGAACGTCATCTTGTGTGAAGCGTGGTCTGTTGTTGCTAAGAGTGAGTTTGTTTGTTAGCCATCTAACGAGCCGTTCGTGTTTGATTTGGCTAGCAATGGGCTGAGCAATCACTTGCTCATCAAGGTGGATGTGACTCACAGACACAACGTTCTTTTCGCCATACTGATGTGCAAGCAAGAGCTTTGCTTGGCTAACTCATGCTTTGAAGGCAGACAATCGCAAGTACTACTCAGCTATTGATGCTTTGTTTAGAAAAATGTAGTTTTTAGCTAATGAGCAAATAAATCATGGGTAGATTCATTTGCTCATTTTTTTCTTCGTTTTCTTGGCTGCTGTCTTTTTGGGTGGTGTCTTTTCTTCAGTCGCTACTGCTTCAACCCCAAAGCAGTAGTCAGCCCACGCTTGCATCAACTCAATGCGTTTTTCAAAGTAGTCACCACGCTGATATGCAGCTTCAGTTTGGTCTTTTAGTGAATGAGCAAGTGCTTGTTCACACACTTCACGTGGAAACTTTGCTTTCTCAGCTGCCCAATCTCTGAACGTAGACCTAAAGCCATGAACAGTTATCTTTTCGCATCCTTCTTTTCTTTGAAGATAATTGAGCATGGTCATGTTTGAGATGGGCTTGGTTGTGCCTCTTCCATAAAAAACATAGTCACTCACTTTTGAATCCATCATGGTAAGCCGTTGATGCACTTGACTTGATAGTGGTACACGATGCTCAATGCCACGCTTCATTCTGTCTTTTGTGATGATCCAAATCTTCTTGTCTAAATTGATTTCACTCCAAGTTGCCTCAGTAGTTTCAGACGTTCGTGTCGCAGTAAGAATGCAGATGATGAGTGAACGAGCTGACACTGATGGATCATCTTTGATTGACTTTATGAATTTGGGTACGTCGTCATAGTGCATAGCTTTATGATGCTTTACGAGTTGACGCTTGTTTATGAGTGGGAGTAGAGGCTGTAAGTTGTCTTTGTACGCAGCAGCGTTTGCAGCAGTTCTATAGCCCTTTGCGATTGCCCAACCAAGTACCTTTTCAATACGCCCACGAACACGTGTTGCAGTCTCATTTTTTGTTGTCCATATAGGCAACAATATTTCAAGCACTTGGGCTTTCGTTACCTCGCTAACTGCAACGTTGCCAATGATTGGTTTAGCGTATTGCTCAAGTGTGTTCACCCATTGTTGAGCATGTTTTTCATTTGACCAAGATGCTTTATGAATCTCTATGTACTTCTTGGTTGCAGCACTGAAAGTGATGGCACTTACTTTTGCTTGTTGTAGTGCTTTCTTGTCTTTGTCTCGTTCGTCACGTGGGTTCATCCCTTGTGCGACCAATATGCGACAGATGCTTGCAAGTTCTCTTGCTTTAGATAACGAGATGTCTTTGGCAGAACCAAGCCCCATGCTATTTGCGCCTTTAGCGCCCCAACGATAAATCCAACTCTTATTCAGAGTGTTAGACTTCGTTGAAGACTGCACCTTTAAGTGCAAACCACCCCCATCTGAATGCATGCCAATTTTTGTAATTGACTTGATTTTTAGTGCGTTAAGTTTGCTCATTTTTGGGTGTTTTTTCACTAAAAAAGATACACTTTAAGATACACTATTGATTGGGACTTGTCAATAAATGTTTGTACTGAATTGGACAAATAAATTCGTAAAGTGTTGATTTATATGGTTTTTTTCGGACAGAACGAATGTGCTTGGACATGGTTGGACAATGAGTAAAGCAGACTCCTTCTCCGCCAAGCCGAAAAAAAGCTGTTCGTGATTGAACAGCTTTTTTTTCATCTCCGTTTGTCCGGCTTATCAGGGCGACAGATGCAACATCTTGAGCAATTTTCCAGACTGGCTTTGCTTCGTTATGTGGCGAAGTGGGTGGC
>CANCGU010000195.1 GCA_947377705.1 Comamonadaceae bacterium | reverse complement strand
CCTTGCCTGGACGGAAACCATCAATCTTGACTTGGCGTGCCACGCGCTTCAAACGCACGTCCACTTCCTTGGCGATGACATCCACAGGCAACGTCAAAGTAATTTTGCGTTCCAGCTTTTCCAAAGTTTCAACGGTCACGGCCATGTGGGTTCTCCTAAATTGGCATGTTTAGCAGCGGCCTTATGGCCGCTTGCTATGAATCAAGTGGTGCGCGGGGCGGGACTCGAACCCGCACATCCTTGCGGACGTCAGGACCTAAACCTGGTGCGTCTACCAATTTCGCCACCCGCGCGGGTTTCTTAAATAACAACGGGTGGTCTTGGGAAGACCACCCGCTTGAAATCGGTCAGCTTGACATTTTAGACGGCTTTTCGACCTTAAACCACGCTGCGTACATGGCAGGCAAGACAAGCAGCGTCAAGACGGTGGCCACCATCAAGCCACCCATAATGGCCACAGCCATCGGGCCCCAAAACACGCTGCGTGTGAGCGGAATCATGGCTAACACAGCGGCTGCAGCGGTCAACACAATCGGGCGTAAGCGGCGCACGGCAGACTCCACAATGGCCTCCCAAGCGGGCACACCGCTGGCACGGTCTTGTTCGATTTGGTCAATCAAGATGACCGAGTTGCGCTGAATCATGCCCATCAAAGCAATCACGCCCAATAGCGCGACGAAACCAAATGGCCGATTGAGCGCCAGCAACGCCCCTGCCACGCCCGCAAGACCCAAGGGCCCCGTCAAAAAGACCAACATGGCTCGACTGAAACTGTGCAACTGCAGCATCAGCAACGTGAAGGTGATGAACAACATCACCGGCATCCCTGCAGAGATAGAGCTAGACCCTTTGGCACTTTCTTCCACAGCACCTGCCACTTCGATGCGGTAGGGCTGCGCATCCGTCTCCATCCATTTGGCTTCCAGTTTCTTGAGTTCCGGCAAAAGCTGCTGCGTGACCGTCGCGCCTTGCAGGCCTTCAATGATGTCGCACTGCACGGTGATGGCATATTCACGGCCTTCGCGCCACATCACACCGGGCTCCCATGACAGCACCGGTTTGACGATTTGCGTCAATGGAATCATGCGACCCGACGACGTCGGCACATAAGCACTGGCCAAGTCACTGATGGCATCGCGCTCATTCAGGGGTTGGCGCAACACAATATCGATGAGTTTGTTGTCTTCGCGGAACTGCTCTACCGTTGAACCCACCAGCAAAGTACGTACAGCTTGCGCAATGGACTGACTGGTCACCCCAAATTGACGGGCTTTGGCTTGGTCTACCTCTAAGCGCACTACTTTGATGGCCTCGTTCCAGTTGTCGTTCACGCCGCGTGTAGCTGTGCTCGCACGCATTTGCGCCTTCACTTCATCGGCACGCAGACGCAACACCTTCGGATCGGGCCCCACCACGCGAAATTGAACAGGGTATGGCACAGGCGGGCCGTTAGGCAGAAGCTTCACACGCGCACGCGCCTCCGGAAACTCTTGCGCCAGCATGGCAGGCAATGCCAGGCGCAAAGACTCGCGACGCTCCAAGCTCTCGGGAATCACAATCAGTTGTGACACGTTGGTTTGCGGAAACACTTGGTCTAACGGCAAGTAAAAACGCGGCACGCCAGAACCAATCCATGTGCTGACGGTTTGCACGCCCGACTCTTTGAGCAAGCGCTGCTCGACCGCCTGCGTCACCGCTTCGTTGGTTTTGAAAGCTGTGCCCTCGGGGAACCACAAGTCAACCAACACCTCAGGACGACTGGAGTCTGGGAAGAACTGCTGCTGCACGCGCCCCATGCCCACCAAGCCGAGCACAAAAATGAGGACGGTGATGCCAATCGCTTTCCAGCGGTACTCGACACACCAAGTCACTGCGGTGCGGAAGTGGCGGTAAAAAGGGCCATCAAACAGCTCGTGTTGACCCACATGTTCACCCTGAGGTTTGACTTGCAACAGCAAGGTCCCCAAGTACGGCACAAAGTACACCGAGACCCACCAGCTCAAGACCAGCGCAATCACCGTCACGGCAAAGATGGCAAAGGTGTACTCACCCACGGTCGACTTGGCCATGCCAATGGGCAAAAACCCAGCCGCGGTGATCAGTGTGCCGGTCAACATTGGCATCGCCGTCACTTCGTAGGCAAAGGTAGCAGCACGCACACGGTCGTAGCCCTCTTCCATTTTGCGCACCATCATTTCCACTGCAATGATGGCGTCGTCTACCAGCAACCCCAATGCAATGATGAGCGATCCCAGCGAAATTTTGTGCAGGCCGATGCCCCAATAATTCATGGCCAAAAACGTCATGGCCAACACCAACGGAATCGTGATGGCGACCACCAGGCCTGGCCGCATGTCCACGTACCAACCATAGCGCCCGCCTTTGTGTAAGCCCAAAGCCACAAAGCTCACCAACAACACGATCAGCACCGCCTCAATCAGCACGCGCACAAATTCGCCCACCGACTTCTGCACCGCCTTGGGTTGATCTTGCACTTGCACCAAACTCACACCGACAGGTAAGGTTTTTTCGATGCGCGTGGTCGCCATTTGCAAAGCTTGCCCCAAGGCGATGATGTCACCCCCTTTGGCCATCGACACACCCAGCGCAATCACAGGCTTACCTTGGTGATGCACCTTGACGGTGGCGGGGTCTGCATAGCCCCGAGTGACCGTTGCGATATCACCTAATTTCAATTCCTGGCCTGAACTACCGCGAATGGGCATGGCACGCAGCTGTGCTTCTGTTTCAAATTGCCCACCGATACGAACTTGCAAAACGTCTAACGGGGCTTGGACAGCCCCTGCGTTTTCCACCGCATTCTCTTGACTGAGCTGAGCGAGCACGGCCCCTACGTCAAGGCCCAGTTGGACCAACCGTTTTTGAGGAATTTCGATGAAAATTTTCTCGTCTTGCACGCCAAACTGTTCAACCTTGGCCACATCTGGCACACGCAACAGTTGTTGGCGCACATCGTCGGCAAACTTCTTCACCTCTGCAGGGGTAAAGCCGGGAGCATCCAACGCGTAAATCACGCCAAAGACATCGCCAAATTCATCGTTGAAGAATGGGCCTTGCACACCCTGCGGCAAGGTGTAGCGCATGTCGCCAATCTTCTTGCGCACCGAGTACCAAACATTGGGCACATCCGCTGGCTTGGAAGAGTCTTTCAGCTGAAAAATAATTTGCGATTCACCTGGCTTGGAATAGCTGCGAATCTTGTCGGCATAGGGCACCTCTTGCAGCGTGCGCTCAATTTTGTCCGTGACTTGTTCGGCCACCTGCTGGGCCGTTGCGCCCGGCCAATAGGTTCGCACCACCATGGCGCGAAAGGTAAAGGGCGGATCTTCGTCTTGGCCCAGCTGGAAATAGGCCGCGACGCCCAAGACCATCAACACAACCATGAGGTAACGCGTCAGCGCAGGATGGTCTAACGCCCACTTGGAGAGGTTGAATTTGTTATCCATGGTCAACTCACTTCACTGCGCCAAAAAGAGACACCTTCTGGCCTGCCGTCAACACATGCACACCCGACACGACCACTTGATCGCCATTTTGCAAACCAGAGGTCACCACAGCATCGTTGCCGTCGGCGGTCGTCACTTCAATGGCTTGTGCTTTCACGGTCATGGTGTTGGGATCGAGCACCCACACCGACGTGGCGCCTGCTTCTAAACGCAGCGCGCTGGTGGGCAACTTGATGGTCTTCGCAGCCATGGCATCACCCAGAGGCAAACTGACCGTTACCGTTGAACCCAACACAGGGGTCGCGTCTTTTGGCAGCGCAGCTTTCGCCATAAAGCTGCGTGTCACAGCATCCGCACTGGCTGACACATCACGCACCAAGGCGTTGAGCACTTTGCCATCCACCCACTGTCGTATTTCCACTTTCGTGCCCGCTTTGAACAGGCCTAGTTTGTCCTCTGCCACAGAGAACACCACATCACGCGGACCATCCAACGCTAAACGCACCACGGGCTGACCGGCGGCCAGCACTTGGCCCGCGCTGGCGTCCACCGAAGTGACGATGCCTGAACCCTCCGCCAATAAGCGCGTGTAGCCTGATTGATTGCCTTGAACTGCGCTCTGCGCCTGGGCTTGCTTCCATTGCGCTTGCGCTGAAATGTAGGCTGCTTCGCGGCGCTGCAACTCTGCCAGGCTGATAAACCCCTGGGCATGCAAATCTTGGTAACGCTTGAAATCTGCACCTGCCACATCACGATTGGATTGCGCAGCCACCAGTTGGGCCGCCGCCGCATCTGCCGTTACGCGGTAGTCTTGCGGGTCAAGTTGCGCCAACAACTCACCCGCCTTCACACGTTGACCAATTTCTACAGGGCGGCTGAGCAATTTGCCAGCCACACGAAAACCAAGGTTAGATTCCACACGGGCGCGAATTTCTCCCGAAAACTCCAAATCCGTGGCAGAACCCGATTGCCCCACCGTCAGCACTTTGACGGCTCGCACAGGCTCTTGAGGGGCCGGCCCTTTGCCACATGCGACCAAGGTAGAGGCAACAAAGATGGCCAGCGCAAAGCGACCTAAGGGTAAAGACTGACACATCATAAAGTACTTGTTTTGTTAATGACTGATTGGTTATTAATGTATCCCATTTAGATTCACCTTGTGTTTACAAGGGGGTACGACAATAGGAAGAACTTATGTCAAGCATCGACCATTACGAAAACTTCCCCGTCGCATCATGGCTTTGCCCTGCCCGCTTGCGCCCAGCCGTCCAAGCGCTGTATCACTTTGCGCGTACTGCCGATGATTTGGCTGATGAAGGTCTCGACCCTGCACATCACCGCTTAGACGCCCTCGGGGAATACCGCGCAGACTTACAGGCCTGTCTCAGCCCAGGCCGCTCGCCCAGCGTCCGCTGGCCAGCGGTATTTGACGCGTTGGACAACGCGTTGCAAGCGTTTAACTTGCCAACACAGCCATTGTTTGACCTGCTTGACGCATTTGAACAAGACGTGATCTACACCAGCGTAGGCCAAGGCTACCGAAACCGTGGAGAGCTGTTGGACTACTGCCGTCGCTCGGCCAACCCCGTGGGACGGTTGATGCTGCACCTCTACGGGGTCCAAGACGCGACTTCGCTCGCACAAAGCGATGCCATCTGCACAGCACTGCAACTGATCAACTTTTGGCAAGACCGTGGCGAAGACTT
>CANCGU010000194.1 GCA_947377705.1 Comamonadaceae bacterium | reverse complement strand
CACCGAGCGACCAGCCACCCAACACAAAGGGCAAAAGCAGGGCCAATGCCACAGCGCCAGCAAAAGTCCAACGCAACTTGAATGCGATCTCGCGGATATTCGCCTCACGCCAACGTGCCACGGAGCCGGGAACCATCAAGAACACCGTAGGCACCAACAGCGGCGCAAAGACAGCATTGAAATAAGGCGGGCCCACCGACAGCTTGCCTAAGTTCAGCGCATCAATGATGAGTGGGTAAATCGTGCCCAGCAACACCGCTGCCGTGGCTACCACCAACAACACGCTGTTGGCCAGCAAAAACGATTCGCGTGACACCAGCTCCATGCGACCACCCAAAGCCACGCGGGGCGCACGCCAGGCAAACAGCGTGAGCGAAGCACCCACCACCACCGCCAAGAAGATCAACACAAACACACCGCGCTTAGGGTCAGACGCAAAGGCATGGACCGATGTGAGCACGCCTGAACGAACCAAGAATGTGCCGAGCAACGACAACGAGAAAGCCGCAATGGCCAGCAGCACCGTCCACGCTTTGAAACTGCCGCGTTTCTCGGTGACCATCAGTGAGTGAATGAGCGCCGTGCCCACCAACCAAGGCATGAGCGAGGCGTTTTCAACCGGGTCCCAAAACCACCAGCCACCCCAGCCGAGTTCGTAATACGCCCACCAAGAACCGAGGCCAATGCCAAAGGTCAGGAAGGTCCAAGCCACCACCGTCCATGGACGTGACCAGCGCGCCCAAGCCGCATCTAAACGGCCACTCATCAAGGCAGACACCGCAAACGCAAATGCCACTGCCATGCCCACATAGCCCATGTAGAGCATGGGCGGGTGAATCACCAAGCCGGGGTCTTGCAGCAAGGGGTTCAAGTCTTTGCCATCCAAGGCGGCAGGCAACAAGCGTTCAAAAGGGTTAGAAGTGGTCAAGATGAACAACAGGAAGCCGACTGAAATCAAACCCAACACGCCAATCACACGGGCCACCATGTCCAGCGGCAAGCTGCGCGAAAACACCGCCACAGCCACCGTCCACAGCGACAGCAACAACACCCACAACAAGAGCGAGCCTTCGTGACCGCCCCACACCGCGGCGAATTGGTAGGGCTTGGGCAGCAATGAGTTGGAATGCTGCGACACATACAGCACAGAGAAATCGTTGTTCAAAAATGCCGAGGCCAATGCGCCAAACGCAAACACCACCAACACAAACTGCAAAGCAGCCGTGGGACGAGCCAACGATTGCAAAGTGATTTGCGTTTGTGGGTTGCGCACCAAGGTGCCTGCAATGGGCAGCACACCTTGCATCACCGCCACCACGGCGGCGAGCATGAGCGCGAAATTACCGAGTTCTGGAATCATGGCTTGCCTTTGTCGGGGGTCGGCGACTGGACAGACTTGGCAGCTTTGGCTGCCGCAGCTTGGTCCATCGCATGTTGGGCTTCGGGAGGCATGTAGTTTTCGTCATGCTTGGCCAAGACTTCGCTGGCGACAAACACACCGTCGTCACCCAGCTTGCCTTGCGACACCACGCCTTTGCCTTCTTTGAACAAATCAGGCAACAGGCCCACATAGGTCACGGGCATTTCGTGCACGGTGTCAGTGATCACAAAGCGCACGGAGTTGCCATCGCGCACCACACTGCCCTCTTTCACCATGCCGCCGGCGCGGAAGGTGCGGCCCTTGGGGGCTTCGCCCTTGCTCACTTGCGTGGGCGTGAAGAAAAACACCAAATTGCTTTGGAAGGCATTCAGCACAAAAGCCGCTGCGGCACACAGCACCACAATGCCAGCGGCAATCAGTGCAAATCGTTTGGTTCTTGGTTTCATCACATCAATTCTTCAACGGGTAATTGAGCCACAGCCTGCTCGGCTTTCAATTGGTCCAACACCACACGGTGTGCCCAACGGGCTTGCCACACTTCGAGCGCCAGCAACAAAGCCGTCACACCCACACTGCCCCACACGTACACGGCATAGCCGCCCATGGCCCAAAACTCGCTCCAGCTTTCCCATCTCATGGCTTCACCTCGTCGAGTTCATGCACCCAGGTGGCGTGGCTCTCGCGCTGCAAGATGAGGGTGCGCACGCGGTACAACACCAAGGCGATGGTGTAGAACCAAAATGCCAAGGCCATCAGCAACATGCTCCACAGCATGATCTCCGCCATGCTAGGCGCTTTGGTGAGCGACACCGAGGCACCTTGGTGCAAGGTGTTCCACCACTTCACCGAGAAATAAATGATGGGCACGTTGATGGCGCCCACAATGGCAATCAAGGCACCCGCGCGGTCGCTGCGGCGCGTGTCGTCAATGGCAGACGTCAACGCGATGTAGCCAAGGTACAAGAAAAACAAAATCAGCTCTGACGTGAGGCGTGCGTCCCACACCCACCATGCGCCCCACATGGGCTTGCCCCAGAGCGCGCCCGTCCACAAAGACAGAAACGCAAACAAAGCGCCGGTCGGTGCCAAAGCGCGGGTCATCATGCCCGACAGACGGGTGTTGAAGGTCAGGCCCAACACGCTCCAAAACGCCATGGCCAAGTAAATGACCATCGACATCCAGCTCGCAGGCACATGCACGAAGATGATGCGGTAGCCCTCACCTTGCTGAAAATCGGTGGGTGCCACAGCAAAGCCCAGCCACATGCCAGCCAACATCAGCACCGTGGCGAGTGCAGCAAACCAAGGCCACGCTTTGCCCGCCAAACCATAAAAGGTTTGCGGCGCGGCGTAGTGAAACAAGCTTGTTTTTTTCATTCCAACGCGATCCGTAAAGCCGCTGCACATGCAAACGGACTGAAAAAGGCCGCAGGCAAAAGCATGGCCATCAAAATTGACAAGTGCGCCTGTGCGCCCAACCCACTGGCTTGCGCTTCCACAGCGCCCGCACCAAACACCAGCACAGGAATAAACAAAGGCAACACCAGCAGCGACAACAACACCCCACCACCACGCACGCCCAAGGTCAATGCAGCACCAATGCCGCCCACCAAAGACAAAATGGGGGTGCCCAACAACAGGGCCAAGGTGAGGGTGACCAAGGCATCCGCCGAGAGGTCAAATTGCAGTCCTAAAACTGGGGCCAATAATACCAATGGCACCCCTGACACCAACCAGTGGGCCAAGAGTTTGGCACTGATCAGTAAGGGCATTGGCGTGGGCGACAAAGCCATTTGCTCCAGGGTTCCGTCGCGGTAATCCGCCTCAAACAGACGTTGAAGCGCCAGCATGCTTGACAGCAGTGCCCCCACCCACAACACGCCAGGGGCCACCAAGCGCAAGGTGTTCAGCTCAGGGCCAATGCCCAGCGGAAACAAAGCTGCCACCACCACAAAGAAAAACACCGCGGTCAGCACCTCGCTCTTGCGGCGCATGGCCAAAAGCAAGTCGCGCCGCAACACGGCCATGAACGCGCGACCACTCATGCCACACCTCTCAATGCGTAGGTTTGCACATCCACTGCAGCGCCGTTGGCGCTGGTGAGCGCCACAGGCTGATGGCTGGTGAACAACACCATGCCGCCGTGGGCCACATGCTCAGCCAACAGGCCACGCAGACCATCCACTGCTTTCGCATCCAAAGCCACAAAGGGCTCGTCCAACACCCACAGCGGGGCTTGGCTGGCCAGCAAACGGGCCAAAGCCGTACGGCGCTTTTGGCCCTGCGACATCACCCGCAACGGCAAGTGCTCGCGCCCGCGCAAGCCCATGCGCGCCAACGCCACCAAAGCTTGCTGCTGGCTGAGGGTGCGCCCAGACACAGCGGCATCGGACATGAGGTTTTCTAAAGCCGTCAATTCTTCTTTGAGTGACAAGCCGTGGCCCAAATAAAACAGCGATGAACGAAACGCTGTGGCGTTTTGCTGAATGGGTTGGTCTTGCCAACACACCTCGCCCGCATCAGAAGGTGACAAGCCACAGATGATGCGCAGCAAACTGGTTTTACCCACGCCGTTGTCACCTTCTAGGTGCAAGGCTTGGCCCGCTTTCAGTTCAAAGCTGACGTCGGTAAACAGGGGCTTATGCCCCCGGCTGCAAGAAAGGTGGGAGACGCGCAGCATGGGTTAAATGAAAGTCCCCGCACAGGTCAACACTTGGCCGCCCGTGCTCATCTTGAAACGCGCAATGCCCGCGCTGCGTGTGGTGTTGACACCGCCAAGGTCCAGCTTGCGCACACCACGCTCACGCAATTCTTCAATGCCTTTCCACAAAATCAGGTTGTGGGCATGCAAGTCGCGGCCCGCGTCACTGGTCCAGCCCACTTGGTAGGTGGCTGCTTCGCCGTGAAGCAAAAACATCATGCCTGCCACGCGGTCACGGCCCACGTCGGCACGTAGGGTCAAAATGGTTTTGGCCGGTTGTTGACGCGAAGGCACATACAAATCGAAGAAGTGCTGCGGTAAACCGTGCAAGCCGCGTTGCTCGCGTTGTTGCATTTCAGCGTCTAACAGCCAACGGTATTGGCCGGCATTGGTGCCTACACGGTGGATAGTCAACTCTGAATTTTCCGCACCGCCCAAACGGTGACGCCAACGTTTGTCGAGTTGGGCACGCAGTACATCCATTGACATTGTCAAGTCAAGCATCACGGTGCTGTGGCCCGTCATCACACGGCGCCAGCGGGAAAGGCCCAGCTCTGGGCTTTGCGCTTCTTGCGGCGTGACAGCCACCACGCGCAGATTTTGCAAAGGCATGGTTCGCTTCAACGCTTTGTAAACCCGCGCCTTGTCAGCACCCGACAGTGGTTGCAGCCACACAGGCCCCAGCGAGCACAGGGCCATGTTGGCCAAACCACCTACCAAACGGCGCACGATGAATTGCGCCAAGGCCACAGGTGTGCCGTCTTGTTCGACAAACGCACGCAGCACGCCGACGCCCAGCGTCTTCATGCACGCGCCATAAGCCCAGTCTTGCTGTAAGGGGGCCGCAGCGGTGGCATGGTGTGCATCCCACACGGGATGGGTCAGCGTGTCCCAGTTGACTTTCATGCGCCTAAAATCCCCGGACCATGTTGAACAAACTTCGCCTTCGCCGACAAGCCGAAACCGTGATGGGCCATCGCCTGGAAGAACCACGCCTCACGCTGGTGTTTGTGCTGTGGGTGTTTGTGTATGTGGGTCTGCCTTTGCTGGTCATCAGCAGCTTGGTGGATTTGCTGATCCAGCAAATCACGGGCAACTGCACCGGTTTTTGGTGCTGGTTTTAAACAGAA
>CANCGU010000193.1 GCA_947377705.1 Comamonadaceae bacterium | reverse complement strand
GAAATTTCACTGCAGTCATGGTTTGTCTCCGGTTGAGGCTGTGATCAGCTCTTCTGAACCTTGGCGGCGCGACCTTCTAAGAAGTCTTGAACGCGCTTCTTGGCTTCGGGGGCCGCTTGTGCAATGGCCGACATCATGGATTCGGTGATGAAGCCTTGGTCTGCAGGTTGTTCAGCAATGCGGGGCAACACATTCATCAAGGCGTAGTTGGTGAGTGGGGCGTTGCTGCCAATGCGTTGTGCCAACTCAAAGGCTTTGTCAAAAGAGGTGCCGTTAGGCACGAGGTATTGGGCAAAGCCAGCGCGTTCGCCGTCGACAGCGTTGTAGACGCGGCCTGTCATCATCATGTCGGTCATGCGTGCCACGCCAATCAGGCGTGGGATGCGCACGGCACCGCCACCGCCCACAAAAATACCGCGTGTGCCTTCAGGCAAAGCGTAGAAGGTGCTTTCGTCAGCCACCCGAATGTGACAAGCGCTGGCCAGCTCTAAGCCGCCGCCCACCACCGCGCCATGCAAGGCGGCAATGACGGGCACGGGGCCATATTGCAAACGCTCTAAGGCGTAGTGCCATGAACGTGAGTGGTGCATGCCTTGGCCAGCATCGCGTTCTTTCAAATCGCTCAAATCCAAGCCTGCGCAGAAGTGGTCGCCATCACCGGCGATGACCGCTGCCTTGGTGTTGTCGGGGAGGTTTTCAAAAATGTGGCGAAGCGACGCAATCAAGGCATCGTTGAGCGCGTTGCGCTTGGTGGGGCGTGTCAAACGGATGACCGCGATGTCGCCGCGCATTTCAAAGTGGATGTCTGAGTTTTGATTCATGGTCGGGTTTGCTCGTGGTTGCTTTTGATCTGGAAATGAATTATGGTTATGTCTAATAACTAAATAATTGGGATTTACCCTAAATTTGTCAGAAAATAAAACCACTCTGGAGATTGACCATGGACCACAAAAACCTCATTGCCATTGACATCCACACCCACGCCGAGGTGAGCTGTCGCAACCCGTTTGACAACTACGGTGAGGAGTACGACCGCGCGGCGGACAAGTACTTTGGCTCTAGCCTGCGCCCCACCATTGACGAAACCGTGGCTTACTACCGCGAAAAGAAAATTGGTTTGGTCATGTTCACCGTGGACAGCGAATCACAAACCGGTCGCCGCCGTATCTCCAACGAAGAAATTGCAGATGCCGCTAAAAAGAACAGCGACATGATGGTGGCCTTTGCCAGCATCGACCCACACAAAGGCAAGATGGGCGCGCGCGAAGCAGAGCGCCTGATCAAAGAAGATGGCATCAAAGGCTTCAAGTTTCATCCCACAGTGCAGGGCTATCACCCCTACGACAAGATGGCATGGCCCATTTACGAGGTGATCAACGAATACAAATTGCCCGCGATCTTTCACACTGGGCACAGTGGCATCGGTAGCGGTATGCGCTGCGGTGGTGGCTTGCGTTTGGCCTACAGCAACCCCATGCACTTGGACGATGTGGCCATTGATTGGCCTGACATGCAAATCGTCATGGCGCACCCAAGCTTTCCATGGCAAGACGAGGCACTGAGTGTGGCGACGCACAAGCCCAACGTGTGGATTGACCTCTCGGGTTGGAGCCCCAAGTACTTTCCCAAGCAGCTCATCCAGTACGCCAATACGTTGTTGAAAGATCGCGTGTTATTTGGCAGTGACTACCCGCTGATCACGCCCGAGCGTTGGATGAAAGATTTTGAAGTGGCTGGCTTTAAACCCGAAGTGATGCCCGGAATTTTGAAAGACAACGCAATTCGCTTGTTAGGCTTCGATAAAAACTAAACAAATCCGTGTCTGAACTTTAGGCACGAGACCTCATGCGTGCATTGCCACGCGTTTGGCGAGTTGGTAAGCCAGCAAAGAGGCGCAGGTGGCGACCACTGCGCACAACCAGAAGTGTGTCACTTGGCCGCTTGGCTGACTTTGCAGCAGCATGCCGCCGACCCAAGAGGCGATGCCCATGGAGAAAGACTGCACAGCCCCATTGAGCGACATGAAGGTGCCGCGAAATTTGGGGTTAGCAGCAGAGGTGAGCAGGGCCATGCCGGGAATCATGCGGGCGTTCATCGCAAAGAACAGGGCGGTGGTGACGAGCAAGACAAAGGGCAAAGGCACGGGCTCGAGCAAGGTGACGGCAAACATGGGGATGATTGAGAACAGCACCGCACGCTGGAAGGTTTCACGCTTGCCCAAGCGGTCTGTCAGCCCGCCTACCCAACGCCCACTGAAGAGGGTGATGACGCCGCCACAAAAGTACAGCCAAGGAATTTCGTGGGCCGCCATGACTTGGTTGTTTTGCAGGTACAGCGTGATGTACGGGATGATGGTGAAGGCCGCAAACATCATGGTGGCCGACAACAGCAGAGCCATGCGTTGGTTGTGTTCACCCAGCACTTGACCCATGGCGTGTAAAACATGCTTGTCTTTGGCATGTGCCACATGGGCGTCAAGTTTGGGCACGCTGTAATTAGCCAGTACGCCCACGGCCACACACATTACACCAATGGCAAAAAAAGCTGTGTGCCAGCCCCACAGGTTAGCAAACAGCAAACCTGCGGGCACGCCCGCCACCGTTGCGACAGAGAATGACGTCATCACAATGCCCGTGGCTCGGCCACGGCGCTCGAACGGCACCACATCGCCAATGATGGTTTGCGTCATGGTGGACAAAACGCCGCCAAAAAATCCAGAAGCGATACGTGCGGCCATCAGCCATCCATACGTGGGGGCTACACCGCAAGCCACGGTGGTGAGTGCAAACAACACATACAGCGTGAGCAATAAACGTTTGCGGTCGAAGCGGTCAATGAAGGTGGTAGCAAACAAACCAGACAACCCAGCAGCCACCGTGTAGGCCGAGACCAACAAACCGAACTCAGCAAAGCTAATGGCAAACAAACTGGTGAGTTGTGGCCCCAACGGCATCATGATCATGAAGTCCACGATGTGCGTGAACTGAATGCCGGCAAGCGACAAAAGAAGCAGAAGTTCTCTGCGTTGGGTTAATTGGGTGTGCATTGAAATGTCAGGTGTTGCGGTCAGGGCAGAAGGTGCCCTTTGATGCCGCCGTGTCGGTCAAGATTTTGTGGCTTGACGAGCTTTGGCTTTGGCGAGTGCGGCCTCAATGATCGCACGTTTGC
This sequence comes from Comamonadaceae bacterium, assembly GCA_947377705.1. The sequence continues at coordinate 2,055 of CANCGU010000193.1, read as the reverse complement.
GGTCGACTTCAGGTGCGTGCTCAGTGCCTTTGGTATGTAAAGGCAGGTCCGCAAGCTTCTTTACCGCTTTAGCCGCTAAGCGTTCGTCGTGTTCCACAGCTTCGCGTTTGAGGCGTGCTGCGCGCGCATCGTAGCGTTGGCGAGCCAGATCGGCCAGTTCTTGCGGCCATGAGGCCCAACCGCTCAGGTGGATGTCAATGGGTTCCAGTGAGATGCAATCCACGGGGCAAGCTGGGATGCACAGCTCGCAGCCCGTGCAATAGTCTTCTACCACGGTGTGCATGCGCTTGTTGGCGCCCACGATGGCATCGGTCGGGCATGCCGCGATGCACAGCGTGCAGCCAATGCACCATGCCTCGTCAATGATGGCGATGGTGCGCGGGCCTTCTAAGCCGTTGTCAGGATTCAGAGGGTGGGCTGGTTTGCCAGTGAGGGCTGCCAGCCGTTCAACGCCTTCGGTGCCCCCTGGTGGGCACTGGTTGATGTCAGCCTCGCCTTGGGCGATGGCCTCGGCGTAGCGCTGACAGTCAGGGTAGCCACAGCGCGTGCATTGCGTTTGTGGCAGGGCGTTGTTGAGCTGTTCGACCAGACTCACTTTTTAACGGCGGTGGCTTTTTTGGCAGCAGGCTTGGCCGCTGATTTCACCGGTGCAGCTTTCTTCGCAACTGGCGCTGCTTTCTTCACCGCAACTTTGGCTTTGGGCTTGGCCGTTGATTTGCCTTGGCCTTTGTTGTGTTCCAAGATGAAGCTCTTGACGTGCGGGTACACCACTTCGCGCCAGCGACGACCACTGAAGATGCCGTAGTGGCCTGCACCTTTGGCTTCGAGGTGGTGGTGCTCTTGGCGAACGATACCGCTGCACAGTTTGTGGGCGGCTTCGGTTTGGCCCGAGCCAGAGATGTCGTCCAACTCACCTTCTACGGTCAACAGCGCCGTGGTGCGAATGTCTTGTGGGCGCACCAGCTCAAGCTTGCCTTGTGGGTTTTTGATTTCCCAAGTGCCGCGCACGAGCTTGAATTCTTGGAATACCGTGTTGATGGTTTCCAAGTAGTAATCGGCGTCCATGTCGAGCACCGCGTTGTACTCGTCGTAGAAATCACGGTGGGAGTCCACGCTGGAGTTGTCGCCTTTGATCAAGTCTTTGAAGTAGTCGTAGTGGCTCTTCAAGTGGCGATCGGGGTTCATAGCCACGAAACCTGTGTGCTGCAAGAAGCCGGGGTACACGCGACGGCCAGCGCCTGGAAAACTGTCAGGTACGCGATAGATGACGTTGTTCTCGAACCAGCTGTGGCTCTTGTTCATCGCCAAATTGTTCACGGCGGTAGGCGACTTGGTGGCGTCAATCGGGCCGCCCATCATGGTCATGGTGATGGGTGTTTTTTCGCCACGGCTGGCCATGAGTGACACAGCGGCCAACACAGGCACGGTGGGCTGGCACACGCTCATGATGTGGCAGTTGCCGTATTTGGCTTGCAAGTCACGGATGAACTCTTGCACGTAGTTCACATAGTCATCCAGATGGAATTCACCTTCGCTCAAGGGGACCAAGCGTGCATTTTTCCAATCGGTGACATAGACCTTGTGGTCTTTGAGCATGGTGCGCACGGTGTCGCGCAGCAAGGTGGCGTAGTGGCCTGACAAGGGCGCCACGATCAGCACCACCGGTTGCGCTTTGAGCTTGGTCAAAGTCGCTGCGTCATCGGTGAAGCGTTTGAAACGGCGAAGCTCACAAAACGGCTTGTCCATTTCGATGCGTTCGTGGATGGCGACCTCAGTGCCATCAACCATGACCGATTTGATACCAAACTGAGGCTTTTCGTAATCTTTTCCTAAACGATACAACAGGTCGTAACCGGCGGATACGCGCTGTGCCATTGGATTTTGGGCAATGGGTGAATTGGTCTGACCGTAAAGTTTGGAGGCCGCTTGTGCAAAGTCTGCGAACGGCTCCATCAGGCTACGTTGCGTCTCGAAGATTTGGTAAAGCATGGTTTTGTCTCAAAAATGTTGCAGTGCAATATAGCAGCAGTTACTTGATTGAAAATGGAGTCTGCC
>CANCGU010000192.1 GCA_947377705.1 Comamonadaceae bacterium | reverse complement strand
TGCGTTGCACAGATGCCGGTTTTTCTGGACTGCCCCGCCCCATGATGGCTTTGTCTTGCGACGAACAAGCCCCTGCACAGTTTGTGTTCGACCGTGGGGCACTGACCGGGCAACCTGGGTTGCTAGCCGCCGTCGTCAGTGCATGCCAGAAGGAACGCGATGAGGTGAGCGAACAGGTCTATGACCAAGTGTGCGAGCAGCTGGAGCTGACGAACTTAGAAGTGGTGCAAACCGTGGTCGAGAAACGTGCCACGCTGGCATGCCTACCGATGCTGAATCGACCTGAGCCAGGGGTCTCACAAGGCGTTTGGGCATGCGGCGACTACATCAGTGGCCCCTACCCCTCCACACTCGAAGGGGCGGTGCGCTCAGGCCAACAAGTTGTCACACAACTCGGCCAGATGGCTGACCGTCAGGGGCTGAGCTGAATCATGCGGCCAAGCATGCCCTTGGGTATTCACCCAAGCGGCTTGCATGCCTGCATTCATAGCACCCATCACATCGGTCATGGCGTCATCGCCGAGATGCAGTACGGCCTCAGCTGGCAGATTCAGCTGCGCCGCTGCCGCATGAAAAATGCGTACATCGGGTTTGGCAACGCCAAACGTCCGAGCACTCACCGCCGCTTGAAAGTAGGGCCCGGCCTCGGTGCGAAACACATCGGCGTTGCCATTTGACAGACTGACCAACGGATAACGAGCGGCCAAACGTGCCAGTGCTTGCGGCACACCGTCATAGAGCTTGACATTTTGACGCTCAGTGAAAAACACGTCAAAAGCGGCATCGGCCAAATGTGGCGCATCGCCAGCACGCAGCAAGCTCTCGCGAATGGCTTCGCGACGCAAGAAGCTCAAATCATGGTGTTGGTCGACATGGCGCTGGTGGATCTCGGCACGAATGGCCTGCTTCATGCCTGGCTCTGCGCACAACAACGCAGTTTGCGGTGCATGTAGTGCGAGCCAATCCTGCAAAACCACCTCTGCGCGGGCAATGGTGGGCCAGACGGGCCACAAGGTGTCGTCAAGGTCTAAGGTTATGGCTTGAATTTTGGAAAGGTTCAGCATGCTGGGCGAGAATACCGCATCATGTTAAAACCTGCCTTCACCCCCGAACCGCCCTTCGCTCACGGCCAAACACCACGCACTGCTGTGCTGTTGTGTAACTTGGGCACCCCCGACGCGCCGACCGCTTCGGCGGTACGACGCTACCTTGCAGAATTTTTGGGTGATCACCGCGTGGTTGAAATTCCGCGTTTGGTGTGGATGGCCATCTTGCACGGCATCATCCTGCGTGTACGTCCAGCCAAGTCCGCTGCCAAATACGCCACGATTTGGACAACCGAAGGCTCACCCCTGAAGGTTTGGACAGAAAAGCAAGCGCAAGCGCTGCAAGCGGTTTTTCACGCCAAGGGCGAAGCTGTCAGCGTGCGATACGCTATGCGGTATGGCAACCCGTCCGTTGCAAGCCAGCTTGACGCCCTGAAAGCAGAAGGCTTCACACGTATCTTGGTGTTACCCGCCTACCCACAGTACTCGGGCACCACCACCGCCAGCGTGTTTGATGCGGTGTACCACTGGGGTTTACGCAGTCGTGTGCTGCCAGAGTTTCGCTTTATCAACCACTACCACGATCACCCCGCCTACATCCAAGCCTTGGCAGAACGCGTGCGAACACACTGGTCCGCCCATGGACAGCCCGAGCGTTTGGTCATGAGCTTTCACGGAGTCCCTGAACGCACATTGCATCTGGGTGACCCTTATCACTGCGAGTGCTACAAAACGGCACGCCTACTGGGTGAGGCGCTTGGCCTGAGCAAAACGCAATACATGGTGACGTTTCAATCCCGTTTTGGTAAAGCAAAATGGCTAGAGCCTTACACCGAACCCACTTTGATGGCCCTTGCCCAACAAGGTGTGAAACGTGTTGACCTGATTTGTCCGGGCTTCACCAGCGATTGCTTAGAGACTTTGGAAGAAATCTCACAAGAAGCGCAAGAAGCCTACTTACACGCAGGAGGCGAGGTCTTCCACTACATCCCATGCCTGAACGACAGCGAGACTTGGGTACAAGGCATGTATGAACTGAGCAAAACACACATGGCTGGCTGGCCCATGTTGGCACCAAGTGCTAAGGAATTAGCCACCAGCCGTGATGAGGCTTTGGCGCTAGGAGCGCGTGATTAAGGCGCTTTGCTAGCGGCTGAAGCAGGAGCGCTCGCGACGGGTGTAGAAACCACAACCGTCGACACGGGCTTCTGAGCCGAAGAAGCTGGGCCACTGTCAGCAGAGGCAGGCACGCTTGATGCAGATGTGTCTGCCGCGCTCGCCGCGTCAATAGCCTCAGAGGGCACCGCTTGCAAAGGTGGCGCAGGCTCTGCAACCGTCTCTTCTTGTGGCTGCATGTAAGCAGCCACCGCCAATGCCGCCGCAAATAAACCGACGATCACCCAGAGAGACGTTTTAGATTTTGTTTGTTCTGGCTGACTCGTGACAGACGGCTCTTCGTCAGACGGTACATCGTGCTTCGGAGATTCAGCCGCTTCAACCGCGACCACCTCAGGAGATGCGGTGACCTCGATTGAAGACGACACTGTGAGCAGATCTTCAGCCGCGTGTTCAACGGGCAGTTCCTCAACTTCTGCGACTTGCCCTAAGACTTCATCGGCCGAGATGCCAAGCAATGCACCCACTTTTTTAGCAGCCGTTGCTTTCACTGCAACGCTGTAAAAAGCACTCATCCCGCCTTCTTCCAACTGACGAATTTGCTTGACCGACATGCAAGCACGCGTAGCCATATCGTTGAGAAGCCAGCCACGGGCTTCGCGGCGAAGACGTAACAAGTCGCCGTTGATGAACAGATCTTCTTGGCTCATAAACTAATGCGACTTGGAGAAGATTTTCGAATTACTTGACCAGCAAGAGTTCGCCCTTGATAGACGCACCCTTTTGAACCGACAGCGTTTGGTAAACGACATGGCCATCCACGGAAGCGGAGGAAGTCACGATCAACTCATTGCAAGTGGCCGTTCCAGAGAACTTGCCTTTGATGTGCAAGCTACTGCAAGTCACAACACCTTCAACTTGGCCGCGCGCACCAATGGTGAGTTCATCCACTTGAATTTGGCCGTTCAAAGCACCCTCCACATGAATTGCCCCCTTGGCGGTGATCTCACCTCGGAACGAGAAACCCTCGCTCAAAATGGAAGGCTTAGTGGCAGTGGTTGAAATCATGTCCATCATGCTATTTCGTTGGTTAGGTGTAGGGGCCGGTGTAGGGATTGGCGGTTGGGGTTCAGACACAACATCGTCTTCAGCCATAAATTCCACTTGCTCGTCTTCGGCGTCAGACTCAAGCGTATTTGCCTGCGACAAATTAACGTTGTTGGTTTTGGATTTGTTGAACATATTGTGCCGTCCGTATAACTTTTTGTGGATTGACTGGATAACCACCAATCAAGATTTCCAAATGCAGGTGCTTACCTGTTGACGAAGAACCCGTACTGCCAATGTTGCCCAGCACAGATTCGTTAGTGACTTTGTCACCCAATTTCACTTCGATATTTGCCAAATGTGCGTAAAGCGATTCCACGCCATTGGTATGACGAATGACCACAGTGTTGCCGTATTGCGTGTGGAACTGAGCTAAAACAACAACCCCAGGCTTGACAGGATGGACCTTTTCATCGCCCGTTTGACTCAGCATGTCAAGTCCCGTATGGAAATGAGTTTGCCCAGAAATCGGATGGCGACGAACACCGAAATCCGATGTCACGCTGTAGTTCGGCACAGGCATCACGCTTGGTAATGCGTACAGAACTTCTCGCAATCCTCGGTTGGTCGACAACTCATCAGCCACTTTGCCGCGAAGCAACGGATTGCTCTTGACATCGTCTTCTAAGTTGAAACCACCATTCGCCGCATTTTGCTGAATGATTTTGACAATTTTTTCAGTCAAACCAGACGCATCAAGTTGAGACTTCATGGTCACGTTTTCTTGCGAAACAGCCACCATCGAGGTATCTACAAAACGACGAATGCTCATATCGCGATCGCGAATGGTCTGAGCGAGAGACACCATTTGCTCATCGCTCATGCTGAGCTGATCCATACCTTCCGAATCGGAGGCACTGCTGAGCAATGCGCGATAAACCTCTTCGTGAGAACGCTCTAGCTTTGCACGACTCAGCATGAGGCTGACACTGGTCACCAACAAGACCGTGATCGCCACCAACATGGCACCCATCGCCAGGATGCCGCCGCGCACCAAAATGCGCTGCATCCGACCACTGATGTTGAGGTAGTGAAGATCGCCGTTTTGTTCAAGAATGATGCGCGCATCTTCATACTGGCGTACCCATCCATTGGACACAAGTCCTGGAAGTAAGCGCACAGCAGAAAAGAATCGACGCGTCATCTAAACCGTAGTCAGTTAAGCAGCCGCTGGGCCACCGACGTTCACAACAGGACCGTTGGCGTCTTGGCTCAAAGTACCTTCGATTTCGCCGCCCTTTTCAATCTCAATTTCTGAGTACTGAACTTTGCCGGCGATCTTGCCGGTGGAACGAACAATCAGGCTTTTCTCGGAAATGATGGTGTTGTGGAGTTGACCACGCACATCAATAACCTTGGCCGAGACACGGCCTGTGATCTTGCCAGTTGGGCCGATCAAGACTTCTTCTGCAGTTAAATCGCCTTCAATAACACCATTAATAATGGCTTTTGAGGGCACAGTGAACGTACCTTTGACGACGACGCCGTCACCGATAACAACACTTTCGAGCGAATCAGATTGATTAGACATATGGTCTCCTTATCTAAAGTTTATCAAACAAACCCTCAAAAACCACGTAAATAACCAATAAATGTTGTTTATTGGCTAAAAAAATCCATTTAATGCAACCACTTAGCGTATTTACTGAATGTAGTACCTGACTCGTGGCGAACACGATGCCGTTTGAACTTTTAGACACAGGCAAAGAAGGCTACGAGCAATTAGGTACCATTGATGTTCTCCCTTATTTATTCACCATGCAAAATCAATTCATCATGGCTGGCGTTATGGGCTGGCCAGTCGCTCATTCGCGCTCCCCTGCTATACATAACCATTGGATACAAGATTACGGATTAACTGGTGCTTACGGCCTATTTCCTGTGAAACCTCAGGAACTTGAAACTGCCATTCGCGGGATCCAGGCCTTAGGACTCGCTGGCTGCAACATCACCATCCCACACAAGGTTGATGCCATGAAATTCATGGATTGGGTAGATCCTCT
>CANCGU010000191.1 GCA_947377705.1 Comamonadaceae bacterium | reverse complement strand
GTGGCGTGGTGGTGGATGGCGGTAGCTTTGACTGGGAAAAAAGTGGCAAATTTCCCGAGTTGACCCAAAGCTACGAAGGCTTTCACAACATGGTGTTCAGCGAAGAAAGCACCGTCGGCGCCTTCTTGCTGCGTGCGCGCCGCGAAGGTCTGCGTGACTTTGGCGCATGCATGAGCCCCCATAGCGCTTGGCTCATTTTGCAAGGCATCGAAACCCTGTCGCTGCGCATGGACCGCCACATGGCCAACACCGAAAAAGTGGTGCAATTTTTAGCCAGTCATCCATTGGTCAGCCGCGTCGGTCATCCCCTCATCGAGAGCCACCCTAGCCACGCGCTGGCTGAAAAGCTATTGCGCTTTGGCGCACGCGGCGCAGGATCGGTGTTCAGCTTTGACATCCAAGGCTCGCGTGAACAAGGCAAGGCGTTCATCGAAGCACTCAAAATTTTCAGCCACCTCGCCAATGTGGGGGACTGCCGCAGCTTGGTGATTCACCCCGCCAGTACCACCCACTTCCGCATGAGTGACGACGCATTGCATGCTGCAGGCATTGGCCCAGGCACCATCCGTTTGTCCATTGGCCTTGAAGACCCCGCTGATTTGATAGACGATTTAAAACGCGCCTTGAAAGCGGCAGAAAAAGTGGGCATTAAATCCAACAAGGCTTGAGGACCATCACGATGAAGTTCACCCTGCACACACCCACAGGCCAAGCCTACGACACGTATGCCTACACAGGCGGCAAAGCGTTTGATGCCACCCGACCCACCCTGGTGTTCATTCACGGCGTGCTCAACGACCACAGCGTGTGGATCTTGCAAACCCGTTATCTGGCACACCACGGCTTCAATGTGTTGGCTGTTGATTTACCCGGCCACGGACGCAGCGGCGGCGATGCGCCCCACAGCGTAGAAGAGGCGGCGCTGTTCATCGAGGCCTTGTTAGATGCGGCTGGCATACAACAAGCCGGCTTGGTCGGTCATAGCTGGGGCTCGCTGATTTCCCTTGAAACAGCGGCTCGCTTGAAAGACCGCATCACGCACTTGGCCTTGGTGGGCACGGCCTTTCCGATGAGGGTGTCACCCGCGCTGATTGAGGCGTCATTGAACGAGCCCACGAAGGCTCTGCAAATGGTGAATGTGTTTTCGCGCGCCACACTCGCTGCGCCACCTTCCGTTCTTGGCCCTGGCACATGGGTCTATGGCGCGTCGATGGCCTTGGGCCGACGCGTTTTGGCCAGCAACCCGCTGGTGAATATTTTCCACAGAGGCTTTGTGGCATGTGACAGCTATGACAACGGTTTGCAAGCCATGGCAGCGATCACCTGCCCTGTTCTTTTTCTGCTGGGTGAAAGTGACCAAATGACACCGCCACGGGCGGCGAAAAGTCTGATCGACCAAGCGCAAACGACAGGCAAAAAATTCAGCGTGGTCCAAATCCCGATGGGACACCACCAAATGAGCGAGGCTCCAGAAGAAACGCTTGCCGCATTGAAAACGTTTCTGGGCCTGACGACTTAGGACGTAACTTAGGACTTAAAGTACTTCGCGCCGTTCAAAGGACATCGCGCAAGCGCAAGTCCTGCCACCTCATCCACAGCCCTTCGGCTTCTGGACTGCGGACCAAGAGCAAGCGCTCCATCAACGGCACCAGCGGTGTGCGATGAGGATCTGCCAGCATCACATAGCGGGCTTCTTTCACATGGCTTTGTCGTGCGTCGACTGACTCGCTCAATCGCGCAATCCAATCCAAATCAACCAGGGCGGCCAACACATCTTCAATTTGCAGGGGATCGAGCGCCAGGTCTTCGCACAAAGTGGTCATGCTCGCGCCATGTTCGTCGGTATTGCGCGCGATTTGCAAACGCTGCAAGACCTCCAAAGCCAATTGGAAACGCCACCCCACACTGCGACCATCACGCGAGATACCGCCCAACAAGCTGGGCAAATTGGCAACCAACACAGCGCCAATCAGCACGATGGACCATGCAAAATAAATCCACACCAACAAAATCGGTACCGTCGCAAATGCGCCGTACACAACCGAATAGGTCGGCATCTGACCAAAGTAATACGCCAAAACTTTGCGCGCAATCTCCGTGGCAGCGGCCACCCACACACCGCCCAACAGCGCATGGCTCCAGCGGACTTGGGTGTATGGCACGAAGCGGTAAAGGGCACTCACGGCCCACGCCAAAAGGAAAAACTCCAAGGTGCTGAACAACCAATGCAAACTGCCCACCCCATCGGGCACGACACCACGCGACACGGCCATGAACTGCGACATCATGACCAAGCTCGCGCCCATCAGCAAAGGCCCCAGGGTGATGGCGGTCCAATACAACAACATGCTGTGCGCCAACGGGCGACGCTTGCGCACACGCCAAATCGCATTGAGCGTGCGGTCAATCGTGAACACCAAGGCCAGTGCCGACAACAACAACGCGGTCACACCCACAGCACCAAGGCGGCTGGCTTTGCTGGCAAATAACGTCAAATAGCCCAGCACTTGGCGCGAAATATTGTCTGGCACCAAGCTCTCCACCAAGCGTTTTTGCAGCACGGTTTGAAAGTCGCCAAACAATGGGAAAGCGGTCAAAACAGCCAGCGCCACCGTTACCATGGGCACCAAGGCGATGGTGGTGGTAAAGGTCAAACTACCTGCGGTTTGCCCTAATCGGTCCTCACGGAAACGTTGGCGCAAAGTACGCGCCGTGTTGCGCCAAGGGAATCGGGCGAGTCGTTCAAAAAAATCTTGGAGTTGCGGGACAATCATGGGCTGAATCATCCCACTTTCTATGCACAACGCCACCCTCGCTCCTCAAGAAAATTCGCCCCGTCATGTGACGCTCACCCGCTTACTGGCCGTGAGCAGCTTGATGGGCCTCATCGTGCTTGGCTTGGCTTGGGAGCTGTGGCTTGCCCCTCTGCGCCCCGGCGGCACGTTGTTGGCCCTCAAGGTGTTGCCCCTGTGCTTTCCGCTCACAGGTTTGCTGAAAAATCGCATGTACACCTACCGCTGGCTCAGCTTGTTGATTTGGCTGTATTTCACGGAAGGCGTGGTTCGCGCTTGGGGAGACGCCGCGCCCAGCAACTACTTGGCCTTTGCTGAAGTCGTCCTGTGTGTGGTGCTTTTCATCGCCTGTGCCTTGCATGTACGCCTGCGTCTGAAATATGCCAAAGAAAATCCAACTGGCGAAGAGCCCACCCTTTAAAAACCACCATGCCCAACACCGCTTCGCTTGACTTATTAAACACACTGCGCCAGCTGCTGGGTGACGCCCATGTCTTGACTTCAGGTGATCTCTCCGCCTACGAACAAGACTGGCGCAAGCGCACGCGGGGTCATGCGTTGGCGGTGGTTCGTCCTGGCAGCACACAACAAGTGGCAGAGGTGGTCAAGGCCTGTGCAAAAGCCCATGTGAGCATCGTGCCGCAAGGCGGTAACACGGGCTTGGTGGTGGGCAGTATTCCTGACGACACGGGGACACAAGTGTTGTTGAGTTTGCAACGCATGCACGCGATACGCGCCGTGGATGCCGACAACCTGACCATCACCGCAGAAGCCGGTTGTGTTTTACAAAACCTCCAGCAGGCAGCGGAGCACGCTGGGTTTTTGTTCCCCTTGAGCTTGGGGGCAGAGGGCAGTTGCACCCTCGGTGGCAACTTGGCCACCAACGCGGGCGGCACACAGGTCGTACGCTATGGCAATACGCGTGAGCTGTGTTTAGGGCTCGAAGTGGTCACGGCGCAAGGTGATGTCATGCACAGCCTCAGCGGCTTGCGCAAAGACAACACTGGCTATGACTTGCGTAACCTCATGATTGGCAGTGAGGGCACCCTAGGCATCATCACTGCCGCCACCATGAAGCTCTACCCCATGCCTGCGGCCCGCCTGACCGCTTGGGCCGCAGTGCCCTCGGTGGCGCATGCCGTCAAGTTATTGGGCTTGGCACACCAACACCTGGGCGCAGGGTTGACTGGTTTTGAAATGATGGGCCAATTCGCCTTGCGCTTGGTCGACAAACACTACTCACAACTGCGCGTGCCTTTATGGCAAGACACCCCCTACTGCGTGCTGCTAGAGAACTCAGACTCCGAATCGCAAGCCCACGCTCGCCAACGGTTTGAACACCTACTGGAACTCGCCTTGGAAGAGGGTTGCGTCAGCGATGCTGTCGTGGCAGAAAACTTGAGCCAAGCACGCAACCTTTGGCACATCCGAGAAAGCATCACGCTGGCACAAGCCGAAGAAGGCTTGAATATCAAGCATGACATTTCAGTGCCCATCTCATCCATCCCACGCTTCGTCGAGGAAACAGATGCTTTGTTGACGCGCGAAATTTCAGGCGTGCGTTTGGTGAACTTTGGGCACTTGGGCGATGGCAATTTGCATTACAACGTGCAAGCCCCTGAAGGCTGCGATACCCAAGCGTTTTTACGTGACCACGAAGACCGTGTGAATGCGCTGGTTTATCAATCGGTCAAGCGCTTCAAAGGGTCTATTTCTGCCGAACACGGCGTGGGAAGCATGAAAGTGGACAGCCTGCCCGACTACAAAGACCCCGTGGCCTTGGCCCTGATGCAGCACATCAAACGTGCGCTTGACCCACAGGGCTTGCTGAACCCGGGGCGGGTTGTGCGTTGAGGCTTGGTTCTGACGCGTGCCTATCGTTATCGTGCGACAGGGACTTCCACTAATTTCACGCGACTGGCGGCATCCGGTAAGGACACACGACCACCTTGAAAGTAAATTTGAATTTTCTGCAAATTCGAACCAGACACTTGCCAGGGTGGAATGCCATTGACGCTGCGATCTTCACCCGCTTTGAGTTGCAAACGCGTCGCTTCCTTGTTGCCATCCACCACACAAACTTCTGTATCAGTGGCGCTCACCAAATAGACATAACGCCCTTCTTTGCGGGCGACGAATGAGGTCAACTCCGACATGGGCTCATTGGAATAAGCGCAAGCACCCGCCGACACCACAACAGGCACCTGAGGTGCAGGTGCAGGTGCGGGTGCGGGTGCGGGTGCGGGTGCGGGCACAGCAGACGGTAAAACGCTTTGAGGCGAAGGCACTGCCTGAACCGAAATTTGGGGGCTGCGCAAAACAAACCAAACGATCGCAATAGTCAGCAACAGCAATGCAGTTAAAAGTTGTTTGTGCGCTTGGAGGCTAGACAAACTAGCGTGTACCCACTCAAAGTTAGATCGACCCATCGCGGGTTGTTCGCTCATGGCCACAATTTGGGCCAGCGCGCTCCGATGCGGCTCGGCGACTTT
>CANCGU010000190.1 GCA_947377705.1 Comamonadaceae bacterium | reverse complement strand
TTGGACGGTATCGAGAACAAGATCCACCCAGGCGAAGCAGCGACCAAAGACTTGTACCACCTCCCTCCAGAGGAAGACAAGTTGGTGCCAACCGTGTGCTCTAGCTTGGATCAAGCTTTGGACGCATTGAACGCAGACCGCGCTTTCTTGACCAAAGGCGGCGTGTTCACCGACTCATGGATCGACGCTTACATCGAATTGAAGATGCAAGAAGTGACCCGCAGCCGTGTGGAAGTGTCTCCTGTCGAATACGACATGTACTACTCGCTGTAATTCGTTGCAACGTCAAGTGCAATAAAAAGGACGGCGCAAGCCGTCCTTTTTTGTTTGAAGCCACACTTTTATGACCTGTTTTTTGCTTTCTCGCCGCTTGTCTCATGTCATGCGTGATGTGACGCTGATCAGCTTGTGCTGGTTTGTCGTGACCGTGTGGGCGAATGAGCCACAGCATATTTACCGTTGTGGAAATACCTATACCAATCAGCCTGATCCCAAGCAAAGCTGCACCCTTTTGCGCAATACAGGGCAGCGCGTGATCGTGATTGAAGGCACGCGCACGCAAGGCCCGCAGGGGGGCGCGCCCAGTGCTGGGGTATTGACCGCGAAGGTGGATAGCACAGACCAACGCCAGCGTGACACGCAGGCGCAAGCTGTGCTGCAAGCAGAATTACAAAGGGCACAAAAACAGCACGCCGAGTTGCTGCGCGAGTGGAACCGCGGTGAACCCGAACGTCGGGACCATGAGGTTCGTGAACCCCAAAAATACCAAGACCGCGTGGTGCAACTGCGCGGGGCCATTCAACGTGTCGAGGCGGATGTGGCGGGCTTGCAGCGCGAGTTGTCGCGTTTGCCCGTGCCTGTTCAGACGGGAGCCAAACCATGACCACATCAACCAGTCACATGCAACCTAGTTACGCGCAAGCCTTTGACTTGCTCGCCACCTTGGTCGCGGTGGTGCGCACCGATGGGGTGGTGGTGTTTGCCAATGCCGCGCTCGAGGATGTGATGGGTGTGTCCCGTCGAACCATCGAAGGCTCTGCGCTGGCGAGTTATTTCAGTGAAACACAGTCGTTTGAGAGTGCGTTGCAAGGCGCACAGACCCACGCGTTTGCCACCATGCGGTACGACGCCCATTTGCGGCGTCCGCTGCAAGACCCAATGCCCGTCCACGTCATCGTGGCACCGACGGAGGTGACGGGTGAGGTGTTGGTGGAGCTGCTTCCGCTAGAGCAACAAACCCGTCAAGACCGCGAAGAGCGCTTGATTGACCAAGCCCAAGCCAACAAAGAGTTGATTCGTAACTTGGCCCACGAAATTAAGAACCCTTTAGGTGGCATTCGTGGCGCAGCACAGTTGCTGCAAATGGAGGTCGAAAGCAAAGACCTGATCGAATACACCCAAGTCATCATCCATGAGGCAGACCGCTTGCAGGTGTTGGTAGACCGTTTGCTGGCACCGCACCGCCGCCCGCATGTGGTGGGCGATGTGAATATCCATGAGGTGTGTGAACGGGTGCGCAGTCTGATCTTGGCTGAGTTTCCAAAGGGCTTGACCGTGGTGCGCGACTATGACATCTCGATTCCAGAGTTCCGAGGTGACCGTGAACAGCTCATTCAAGCGGTGCTCAACATCGTGCACAACGCAGCCCAAGCCTTGGCTGAACGTGTGACCGAGGGCAAGGCTGAGATTGTTTTACGCACACGCATCAACCGACAAGTCACTTTTAGCAAACAACGCTATCGGTTGGCATTGGAATTGCATGTAATAGACAACGGGCCCGGTATTCCGGAAGAGATCAAGGACAGGTTATTTTTCCCCTTGGTCTCTGGACGGGATGGCGGTTCTGGCCTAGGGCTGAATTTGGCACAAACTTTTGTGCAACAGCACCATGGCTTGATTGAGTGTGACAGTGTGCCGGGACGAACAGATTTCAAAATTCTGATCCCACTACCCTGACGCCTCGTGTGGCCCCTAACTTAGAAACAGAAAGTGCCGAGATGAAATCGATTTGGATTGTGGACGACGACCAGTCAATTCGCTTCGTGCTGGAAAAAGCGCTGTTGCGCGAGAACCTGCCCACGCGCAGCTTCACCAGCCCCCGCGAAGTGCTGCAAGCGCTCGACTCGGTGAGCGAAGAGGAGGGGCCACAAATTTTGGTCAGCGACATTCGCATGCCCGGTGGTTCGGGCTTGGACTTGTTGACGAAGGTGAAAGAGCGTTTGCCCGCGTTGCCCGTCATCATCATGACGGCCTTTTCAGATTTGGACAGCGCCGTGTCGGCCTTCCAAGGCGGCGCGTTTGAGTACCTGCCCAAACCCTTTGATTTGCCCAAAGCGGTTGAGTTGATTCGACGTGCCTTGGACGAGAGCCAGCGCGAACAAGCGCAAAGCGAGCAACAAGACGCCACCCCCGAAATGCTGGGCCAAGCGCCCGCCATGCAAGATGTGTTTCGCGCGATTGGTCGTTTGAGCCAAAGCAATGTGACGGTGATGATCACGGGCGAGAGTGGCTCTGGCAAAGAGCTGGTCGCACGCGCCTTGCACAAACATTCACCGCGTGGCGATGCGGGCAACAAAGGCCCCTTTGTGGCCATCAACACGGCGGCTATCCCGAAAGATTTGCTAGAGAGCGAACTCTTCGGGCACGAACGTGGTGCATTTACTGGTGCGCAAACCACACGCCGTGGTCGCTTTGAGCAGGCCGAGGGCGGCACCTTGTTTTTGGATGAAATCGGCGATATGCCGTTTGATTTGCAAACCCGCTTGCTGCGGGTGTTGAGCGATGGCACTTACTACCGCGTGGGTGGACACAACGCCATCAAAGCCAATGTGCGCGTGATTGCGGCCACGCATCAAGACCTAGAAAAACGCGTCAAAGACGGCGTGTTCCGCGAAGACTTGTACCACCGCTTGAACGTGATTCGTTTGCGCTTGCCTGCTTTGCGTGAACGGCGCGAAGACATCCCGACCTTAACGCGCCACTTTTTGCAGCAGAGTGCACAACAATTGGGCGTGGAGCCCAAGCGCATCTCTGAATCTGCACAAACAGTGCTCAACCAATTTGCGTTTCCGGGCAACGTGCGTCAACTGGAAAACATTTGCCACTGGCTCACGGTGATGGCTCCTGCCCAAGTGATTGAGCCCAAAGACTTGCCTCCTGAAGTGGTGCTGACGGGCGATGCTTCAGAGCCGTTGCCCCACACAGGCCAAGACACGAGTTCATTTGCCAGCGCGGCCATGTCAGACGCACACCGTGTGGCCGCTCCGCCTGCCGCCGCTGTGGCAGAGGGGGGCGCTGCTGCGCCTGTCGTTTTGAACATGCCAGGCGCTGATTGGGAGCAGGGTTTAGAGGCGGAGGCCATGAGCCTGTTGGTGGCAGGCCGTACCGATGTGTGGGATGTGTTGATCAACCGCTTTGAAGCGCGCTTGATTCAAACCGCTTTGGTTAACACACGGGGCCGTCGCATTGAGGCGGCACAAAAGTTGGGCATTGGCCGCAACACCATCACGCGCAAGATCCAAGAGTTGGGCTTGGACGACTGAGTTAGCTGAGCGTCACCACCACAGGGACATGGTCGCTGGGGCGCTCGTTTTTACGCGGCGCTTTATCAATGACACAAGTCTGAACCGCGGGCTTGAGTGCGTCACTCACCAAAATATGGTCGATGCGCAAACCCCGGTTGCGACGGAACGCAAACTCACGGTAGTCCCACCAGCTGTAGCTTTTCTCGGCTTGCTCAAACAGGCGAAATGCATCGTGTGTGCCCAAGTCAATCAAGGCTTGGAAATGCGCACGCTCTTGCACCGTGCAGTGAATGGTGTCTTTCAACGCCACGGGGTCCCACACATCACGGTCATCCACAGTGATGTTGAAGTCGCCCATCAACACCAGCTTCGGATGCTGCTTGAGTTCATCGCGCAACCAGTTTTGTAGGGCCTCAAGCCAACGCATTTTGTAGACAAACTTGTCGCTGTCGGGGGCTTGACCGTTGGGGAAGTACGCGCCAATCACGCGCACGCCATCGACGGTTCCGGCAATGACACGAGCCATGTCGTCTTCAAAGCCAGGAATGTTTTTGACCACCTCGGCAGCGTCGCTGCGCGAGAGCAGGGCCACGCCGTTGTAGGTTTTCTGACCAAAGAACGCCACCTTGTACCCGGCGGCTTCAATCGCTTCACGCGGAAACTTATCGTCTGTGGTTTTTGTTTCTTGCAACACCAAGGCGTCAACGGGGTTGGCCGCCAACCAGTCCAGCACTTGGGGTAAGCGCACGGTGAGAGAGTTGACGTTCCAGGTGGCGAGTTGCATGGGTGTTTCTTTAGAGATGATGCGCAGCCGTGATGCCAATGGCAAAGCCTGCTTAGAGTTTGCGAATTAAAGTGACGAGGCTGTATGTCAAACCGCTGGCCGCCACATGTGTGCTGCGTTCGGTTTCTTGCCAGTTGGCATCGAAGGTTGGGGCGAACGCATCGCCGTCATAGTCGGCATCAATTTCTGTGATCACAGCGCGCGTGGCCAATGGCATGGCTTGCGCGTAAACCTCTGCGCCGCCAATTACCCACACCTGGGCATCGGCAGGGCAGTGTTGTATTGCTTCTTCGAGGGAGTGCGCCACCACGGCCCCTTGTGCTTGCCAATCGGTTTGACGGGTCACCACGATGTTGGTTCGACCCGGCAGTGGGCGGAATTTAGGCGGCAACGATTCCCATGTCTTGCGACCCATCACCACAGGCTGACCCAAGGTGGTTTGTTTGAAATGGGCCAAGTCCTCGGGTAGATGCCAAGGTAGTGTGTTGTCTTTGCCAATGACGCCATTGCGCGCACGCGCAAAAATCAAATTCAAGGCCATGCTTTTACCGCCGCGTTCACACCGCCACAGGCGCTTTGATGGCGCCGTGGCATTGGTAGTCCAGCACCTCGAAGTCTTCAAACTGGTAGTCGAAGAGGGTGTCGGGTTTGCGCTTGATGTGCAGCGTGGGGTAAGCAAAGGGTTCGCGGCTGAGTTGCAGCGCCACTTGTTCTTGATGGTTGCTGTAAATGTGGCAGTCGCCACCCGTCCAGATGAAGTCGCCTACATCCAAGTCGCATTGCTGGGCCACCATGTGGGTGAGCAGTGCGTAGCTAGCGATGTTGAAAGGTACGCCCAAAAAGATATCGGCACTGCGTTGGTAAAGCTGGCAACTCAAGCGACCACGCTCGCCCGGGTTCTGAGCCGGTGCGACATAAAACTGGAAGAACGCATGGCAGGGCATGAGCGCCATTTTGTTGAGCTCGGCCACGTTCCAAGC